>JAEINL010000149.1 GCA_016342655.1 Sphaerochaeta sp.
CCCTTCCCTACGCTTGCCTTCTCATAAATCGCGGGCCGCCCAGCTTCCTGTGCTTCCCAGCCTCATCTCTGAGGCGCCCGGTCAACTTACCCGATTTCCAGCCCTTCCGTCAAGGCCCTGCGGCCCTTTCTTCCAAGCTTTCCAACCGGCCTTCGCCTGCCGAACAAGATGGGATACTACCCGTATGCTCCCATCCTGTCCACCCCCTTTTGGAAAAAAACGTAAAATTAGTGTGGACAATACCATTATGCTGTGATTTGCCGGGCCAGCAGGGGGATTCCTGCAACAGAATTGCCCTGCAGGGCCCATTCCCAAGCCTGGAAATAGTTTTTCCAGATCAGAAATATTTTTGCCTTTTTTCCCCGGACCTTCAGGATACTGTAAAATTCGTCCTTTCATTTCCTCTCTTTTTGGAAAAATATCCTGCAAGCTACCCAGGTTTTTCCCCAGCCTGTGCAGAAAAGGATACGGAGCTTTGCAGAACTAGCCAATTTTACCCAGTTACTCGAAACTTCCAATCTGGTTTCCTTGCTAAGAAGCTTCTCCCCTGACGATCAGGAAGACCTTCTGAAAGCATTGCCTGACGAACAGTACAATGCAGTACTTCCTGTGCTGGATAAAAAAGAGAGGGAAGACCTCATAAAACTTGCCTACTATCCGGAAGAATCGGCAGGTTCAATCATGAACACCGACTACATCTCGTATCCCCAACATCTATTGATACAAGAGAGGTTGTAGCGAATCCGTTTGGAAAGGGCGTAATAGGAAGAGGTCTATCGCATGTACATACTGGATACTGACAGAAAACTCCTAGGAACTCTTTCAGTCTCTAACCTTATCCTCTCTGATCCCACGGCGAAGCTTTCTGAAGTCATGAAAATAAAAAGCCGGAAGCATTGTTTCCAATGAAAGGTATCAATACCCCAGGGCAAGCCCTGGAAAGAGGAGGCGTTGCCTCCTTTTCCGAGCTAAGGGGCTCACGTATCTCACCTTGCTTTCCCGGCACTCGCTCGGTAATGGGCGCACGAACCATGGTAATGCTTGTGCTACTCTCGCTTCGTTGGTGAATAAACATCGTTATTCCACCCGAGTCAGTTTTTTCTTTTCACATTATGTGATACTATAAGCTACCTGTAAAAACTGTAAAATTTTCGATACTGTAGAAAATAGGATCGGCAATAGATGATAGAAACACTGCTACGGATACAGATTATCCTCATCTGCCTGTTGTTGCTGATTGTAGCCTATGCAGCTACTTTCTGGAGACCTCCTTTTGGAGTTGTGGGTAAACCATTCACCCTACGTTTGTATCAGAGGTTTATCATCTCAACAGCAATAATGCTTGTCTCCGATGGTCTTGGTTGTATATTGGACGGGAAAAGCGGGGCAGTGGTCCATATTCTTATGATAGTATTATATACGGTTTACTACTCGTTCCATACCGTGCCGATTGTTTGTTACATCCTCTATGCCGATGGACAATTAAACCGAAATCCAGAACGAACAAGTAAACTTGGAAAACCTCTTTGGATTATCTCTATAGCTGTCGCCACAACAGCCCTAGTCTCCCCCTTTACCGGCTGGCTTTTCCGCATCAACGCAGAGAATGTGTATATGCGGGGAGATTATTTCATACTCTTCGCTATTGTTCAGTTCACTCTTGTAGGGTTGTCCTTCATCCCTTTACTTACAGGAAAACACAGACCCAATCCAAAAGTCTATTGGACTTTGGTGTTTTTCCCCTCAATCTCAGTTATCGGAGGAATAATCCAATTTATGTATTATGGACTGTTGGTTATTTGGCCAGTGACCACAGTATTCCTTATAGCAGCCGCACTTAACATCCAGAAGGCGCAGATGAGCATAGATCACCTTACAGGAATATTGAACAGAATGAGTTTTGATGAAAATCTAGAGCAATACGCACGTTCTACAAGTCAGCACAAAAAGTTTGGTTGTATTCTTATGGATCTTGATGGGTTCAAAAACATTAACGATACCCTAGGCCACTATATTGGGGACCAGGCTCTGGAAGATATTGCAGACATACTCAGGAAGGCAACAGGCCGTGATGACGTGGTCGCCCGTTACGGTGGAGATGAATTTGCTATCCTTCTTCCCAATTCTGATGCAGATAGGCTGAGGGATGCTGTTAAGAGGATTGAGCGGGAAATTGAATTGTTCAACCAAATGGCGAGAAGGCCATATTCTCTAGCTTTAAGCATGGGGTACAGTATGTATAACCCTAAGAAATTCATTACGACTAAGGATTTTATAGCATACATCGACGCAGCAATGTATACGCATAAACGAAGCAAGCTGGCCCCGAAGATATCCGAACCAATCTAAGAGAATTCTCGTATCAATGAAAGGTATCAATACCCCAGGGCAAGCCATGGAAAGAGGAGGCCTTGCCTCCTTTTCCGAGCCAAGGGGCTCACGTATCTCACCTTGCTTTCCCGGCACTCGCTCGGTAATGCTTGTGCTACTCTCGTTTCGTTGGGGAATGAATAAAACTTCTTAACCTATACTTTCTGCACTTCCCATAGAGCAAACACCGAATTTTCCATTCGAATTTGGCTCATCTATAAATCCTGCAAAGAAAGTGCTTTAACACCAATATACCTCATTAGTCTACAAATAATTGCAACCAGCAGGAGCTACTAACCCATTATTTTATATAAGGCTAGAAGGTGTCTCCTCTCATTATTGCTGCAGAACATACATGATGGCGGAGGATATAGAAAAGGCCCGGCGGCTACCTACTCTCCCACGGAAAAACCGTAGTACCATCGGCGTGAGGGCGCTTAACTTCCGTGTT
>JAEINL010000150.1 GCA_016342655.1 Sphaerochaeta sp.
ATGGCCCCAGCCATTCGACCTATTCCATCGGTATCACCCTCGACTATTAAAGAAATCAGTTTCATTTGATGTTCCTGCATGGGCATACCCATTCTTCCAAGAACGATCAGGCTGTTCTCAGAGATAATTCGGTTTACCCTGTGAATTTTTTCCACCGAATAGACTGCAATACCAATTATTCCAACCCTCATATTTTCACACTCCTCTTCTTGGACTCCCAAAGCACAGGCATGACTACCCGGCAATCGCTGCCGTTAACTCCTTCAACATTGAGTATTCTTGTCTCAACTCCAAATAATGATCTCAGCCTTGCCTCGGTTATAATCTCTTCAGCTCTGCCGAAGGAAGAATTGCCGGCCTTATCCATCATTATTGTGTAATCAGAAAGATGCAGGGCATGCGACGGATCATGGGTAGAGAAGATGATTGAATAACCTTCATCATGTGAAAGTTTGTGCATGAGATCGATCGTGTTATGCTGATTAACAAGATCCAGTGCAGAGGTGGGCTCATCGAAAACCAAGACTTCGGCTTCAGTTGCCAGAGCCCGGCAAATAAGAACCATCTGCTTTTCGCCGCCGCTTAGAGAAGAGAATGAGCGGGAAGCCAGTCTTGTTATACCGACTTTTTCAAGAAGCGCCTCCACCCGGAAAATGTCATCCGCGGTGGGCTTAGAGAAGGTGCCGATAAAGCGAGAGCGTCCCATCAGGACAGTCTCGAACACCGAATATGGAACCGGAACCCCTGTTGCCTGAGGAACATATCCGAAGAATAAACAGCGATCATAATGCGCAAGACTCTCCCTGCCGTCGAGAAACAAATGCCCGCCCTTAAACGGATAAAGACCGCAGAGACATTTTAGAAGTGTCGTCTTCCCGCATCCGTTCGTACCAAGGATTGACAGAATTTTTCCTTCATCGAGATTAAGATTCAAATCCTGAAATATCGTCCTCGTCCGGTCATAATAAAAAAGACCATCATTAAGCGAAATTTTCATAGTGTCCATTCTCCTTTTGACTTTACAAGAAGTCCGATAAAAAGCGGAGCACCGACGAGGGCCGTTAAGATACCAAGGGGGATATCCTGCGGCGAAATTGTACGCCCCAGGGTATCAATCAGAATAAAAAACAGCCCGCCCAAGACAGCGCTCACAGGTATCAGCCTCTGGTGGTTCGGCCCAACAAGCATTCTTGCAATATGCGGAATAATTAAACCAATCCAGCCGACAATTCCGGCAACCGAGACAATCGAAGCAACAATCAGAGTGTTCAGAATAAGAATAATATTCATAAGAACAGTAGGATTCACACCAAGGCTGCGAACCTCCTCTTCTCCGAGAGACAGAAGATTAATTCTCCGCCGCATCAAAATAAGAATTATTGAAGAGATCAGAATTATTGGGACAGAAACAGCGACCTTCCTCCAGGAACAGGAAGACAGGGAGCCCATCAGCCAATACACAATTGACGGCAGCTTATCATCCGAATCAGCCATAAACTTCACCAGCGAAATTAACGCCTGAAAGAACATATTTACAATTACACCGGATAAAACGAATACCAGATGTGTACGAGCCTTCGTTCTTTTTGTGATTGTCCAGGTCAACGCCAGCGCCCCTAATCCGAAGATGAAAGCGAACAGCTGGGGCATGAAGCCCCATCCGAAAACAAGAATAGCCAGAGCAGCTCCGAAACCGGCCCCGCTTGTGACCCCGACCACACCGGGACTCACAAGGGGATTTCTAAATATTCCCTGAGAAATTGAACCTGAAACGCCCAGCCCTATTCCGCTAAAAAGAGCCATCAGAACTCTCGGCAAGCGGATTTTCAGGATTACGCTTTCGGTTATGGGGCTCCATTCCCCGCCATTGCCTATCAGCTTTGAAAACAAAATATCCAGTACCTGCCGAGACGGAACGGGGAAGCGTCCAATTCCGAGGACGACGATGAAAACGCCCAAGGTCAAAAGACTGATGATGCTGAAAAAAATATTGAAACTTCGGTCTGTGCTGACAATCATCGGTTAAAGCGTACCCGAAGATGCAGGGTTCAAGATGGCTTCAACTTCATCATCTGACAATTCATAATGATGAAATTTGGAGAAATATTCTTTTATCTCAACATTCATATCATAGTCGAAAATTTCCGGGTAGTTTTTTTGTGCCATCCACTTAAGCATAAGCGGACCATCGAGACTCGGAGGATACCAGCGATAAATACCTAGCGGGATTCTATAGACTCTCCTGTCTACAACGGCCGTTATTCCCGACCAATCCTGCCCATCAATACTGTTCGTGTAGAGGTCCTCGGGCATTGTATCTTCAAAATTCGAAAGGTATACGATATCAGGATTCCATTTCATGATATCTTCAAAGTTGCCAATCTTTGTCATTGCAGGATGTTTTCCCTCAACCTCATTGGCCGCGTTTATTCCTCCGGTCCTCGCTATCCAGTAATGACCGAAGGAACCTTCCCCTGCTACGGCCAGAGCCTTTGTCTTAAAAAGAATTAGAACCTTCGGCCTCTCAAGTTCGGAATGACTCGATATTTCATCGGCAATCTCTTCTTCAACAGACCTCCAGACATCGGCAATCTCTGAAGCGGTTGATTCGTTTTTACCGAGAACCTGGGCTGTAATATCCACCCAGTTCGCCATTGTCACCTTTGGGCTGTAGACCTCGACATCCGAGCCTGCATAGGAGAGCGCTTCTTTTTTAAGTCC
>JAEINL010000151.1 GCA_016342655.1 Sphaerochaeta sp.
GGGACGGTTCGTGCGGCTGAGCAAGGACGTTACATAAAGCGGGTGTAAATCCCGTCGGGCAAAGGCTAACCACCAGCTCATAACCGAGTGTTGGAGGCGAGAGCGGTAACAGGAAGCTTTAAGCGTACACAGGCGAGCAGGTGAGCCGGAAGGAAACTGAATCTGTCGAGCCCCGAAATCCTAAATGGGAAAGCAGAAGCTTTGAACCGAGACGAATGCTGTATTTCAATCACCGAAATGGTAAGGGGGTTGAGATTTCCCCGGGGTCATAGAGACTGGCGCGTCTGAACCGTTGGCTGAACTTAGCTGACAAACGATGTAACGGCAACTCAGGAGACCCTAACCCGTCTTCACACAGAGGGAGTATGGCCGACAAGCGATACAAAGTGAGGGAGTCAAAAGAAGGTTAGGGAGTCGGATCATTGCATAGTACCTAAGAAACAGGGTAATGCCTGTGGAGGGAAGGCGATGACGAGGCAGTGCCTTTGCCGGAGAAACATTCTACACACACAGAGGTGAATATTGAATGGAAACGAAACCGGTAAAGATAGCCAGGAAGAAAGAAAACTTGGTGAATACGGCTTCGAAGAGCCGTGTGCGTGAGTAGCGCAAGCACGGTTCTGTGAGGGGGGCGCCTTGTGAAAGGCGCTTCTACTCGACGAAGTGAACCCAAACGCTAACACAAAAAAAAGCCCAAGTGTAGAATATTCCACCTGGGCTTTTTATTCAAAGGATTTGACAGACCCGACAAACCCAATTTGACAAATGCCCGATTTAAAGCAAAACTGTTATTCGTTCTATTTTTCAATCTCTTTTTTTATCTGTTCAAGTTCTGATATGGATAATCCTTCGTATTTAGAGATGAGCTCCAATGATAATCCATCTTGGATCATCTTTTTAGAAGCTTCTATGGCTTTGTTTCTTTCCCCTTCTTCTCTTCCAACTCCAATTCCTTCTTCTCTTCCAATGTCAATTCCTTTTACGATTCCTTTTTCTTCCGCTTCGCTTAGGGCAGAATATTTATCCATAATGGCCTTTTCTCTCGCCATGTATTCTTCCTGTAATTTCTCGTCTTTACTGAGCGTTTTTAACATGTCTCTCGCCCTCCCGATTATTTCGTTTTTCGTTTCTGCCATTTTCGCCAGTTCACTTTCTGGATTGTCTATAAACAAGAGCCATTCCAAGAGTTTGTTTTCTCCGATAGCGTCTTTTATGGTTGTTTCATTTTCTTGGATGTATCGTCTGAGTGCAGGTAATTCCATGAATTGTATTTCAGCGACATCTGTGAGTTCCTGTTTTGTTTCTATTTCTGTGAAACGATAGCGGTTGTGAAATCGTGTGCCACTATCCAAAAGATCAAAGTTTAGAATGTTAATGGCCACGGTTTTGTATATGGATTTGTAATTGTCGCCCTCTTTCAGTCTTTTGGCTATCATTTTACTGAGATAATAGACGGTTCTGTATCGCATGTTGTGTTCATCTTTGAGTTGAATCTCAATGTTGATGATCGTTTCATCATTGGCTTTGGCTTTGACATCCATGATGGAGTATTTTTCTTCCTGTTTTTCTTTGTCGTTGTTAGGACTCATTATTATGACGGATTTGATGGTCTTTTCTCCCTCAAGTTCGAGAGCTGCATTTAAGAAGGCAATCAAAAATGAGGTATCTTTTTCGTTTCCGAAAAGTAATTTGAATACAAAATCTATTTTTGGGTCCATTAGTTTAAAGGGTTTTGAGTGTTTTTCTTTTTTCATGCGTGTTCTCCTTTTTTGGCTATTTGAATTAATTGTAACATGATTCCACTGCAAAAACAGACATTTCCAAAAAAGGGGAACTCCCTCAAAAAAGCAAAAAAAACAAAGGATTTAAACTTTTCCAAACAAAAACAGATGTTATCCTCTGAGATTTTCAAAAAACTCAGAGAAAATGACCCATTTCCTCAAATCAGAGGGTAATCCCTCCCCTTTTTGTCATCTTATGCCGCATGATTCAACAACAACGGTTGTTTAATTTTGTTTTTCTGCATGGTTTGACACACGCGAAACACACGTTTCAAGTTACACCCAATGGCATTGAACAACACGGTCATCTGCACCCGGAGAAGTCCACGAACTTTGATGCTGTCGGGTCCAGTCCGTTTCATGGCACTAATCGTCCCCTCAATGGCCGGCCGCAAGTTCTTCTTTTTCTGAAAGGCCGGGCTTTGTCTGTCTGCTCTTCGTTTATCCCGCTCATAGTGTTTGAGTGCGATGTCTACTTTCATTCCCTTTTTTTGTTTCTTTGCAAAACATTTACCGGCATACGGACAGTCTTTACACGACTCATGTGAGAACAAGGCTTGCGCTTTTTCCCTTCAACCCTGTTTCAATGAATTCAACCACTTTTGCCGCTACTTTCGCAATACGCTCAAGGGCCTGTGTGGGGATGGAAAGATACTTTCTTCTATTCGTTTTCTCGTACTCTTCGGTAAGATATTCAGAAAGCTGAATATTTGCTTTTGTCTGTGTGCCTCGTTTGATTTCCACATTCAAATCATCTCCTGTACCGCTTGTATGGCTCTATTATACCATATTTATGGACAAAAATAATGTTTTCTTTTGCCTTCTTTTGTTTGCATTATCTTACCGTTTTTGCAGTGGAATCATACGATGAAAGAAGTCCTGTTTTCCATAAGAAAAATAAAACCGGTGA
>JAEINL010000033.1 GCA_016342655.1 Sphaerochaeta sp.
AGCCATGAGGTCCTCTTATGGATTTATTATTACCTAGGATTGATAAGAGTTAAAGAGGGGTCGAATTTACGCTTACGTATGTTGCGTTTTACCTTGCCGTCGGCATCTTCCTGCCTACCCGAGCCCCTTGCCTCCTTGCCGTCGACACACAATTGGACCATCTGCGGCTCGGGTATGTGCAGGACCTTACGCAGCTCTTCCATGGATTCCTTGATGAAGTCCGTCAGGGCTTTGTTGAACTCGCCCATGTCTATCAGTGAGAATACCCTGTTGAAGGTGTCGTGCGAGGGTATACCCGCCTTCAGGGGTATGAACTTGCGGAAATACTTCTGCTTGCAGGTGCACATCACCTCCATGTCCTGGAATGTCATAGCCCCTCCGAGGGTGGCGAAGAAACTCAGCACTATGATTTCCGAGAGTGGGTAGGAAACCTTTCCCTTCACCCTGGGATCGGCAACACCCTTTTTCAGGATGCTCACAAAGCGATTTATCACCTTACGCCCAGCCTTTGCATCAGCTTCCCATCCCCCCAGTGTGTCCATGGCTTCCCTGATTTCCATGAAGAGGTCCCTGCCCCTTGTACTGTTCGGATCCATATCAGACCTCCCAGCAGAAGCCGTGCTTCTGCGCCAGAGCCTTGCACGGCTCTGGTATGCTGGTTTTGACCCAGCGCCCGTTGACCCAGACCCTGCAGATGAAGGCCGAGGCCTCCAGAACTGCAGCGACATCCTCACCCAGGGCGGAGCCGAGGGTGGACAGCAGCCCCCTTGCAACCCTCCTTGCCTCTGAGGCAAGGGGGCCTTTCAGGGGAAGCGAAACATCGGGATAGGCAACGCCTGTCCAGTCGCAGCTGTACAGGAACGGGTTGTCATCTCCATACAGCGCATGCAAAAGGGCCGAGGCGACCACAGCCGTCCCATCCTCACCCATGCGCTTGGGGACCCCCTCAATCTGGGTGCGACAATGCCACCACAGCAGGGCATAGCCACCATAGCGTACGGTGTGCACCTCACCCTTGACCTTGGGTTTGGTTGGTACCAGCCCCCCCTTCTCGGTGATTGTTCCAATGTACTCGTCCACAACTCTCTTCACCTTGTCGGTACCCTTGATCCTCTCGGAATGGCCCCGATAGATGCGGTAGGTGCTCTCGTTGATCTTGTTGACGTACATTCCCTTCTTCTTGTGTTCCATGACCCATGGCGGATACGGCATAAGGCCTCCTAATGTATTACATTCAATGTAATACATTATATAACAAAACCACCTCCATTACCAGAAAAACTTTCGTTTTTGCCAATATTTTCGGTGGTTATTTCAATAGAGGAATATACTTACCTATCGTTCATGCGTTTGTCCTGCCCTATTTCTTCCCTTTTGCCTCTTCATCAGATTCAATGGCAGACAGGCTATCCAGCACAGAAGCAGGTTTCCTTTCGACTACGCGTTTCTCTGCCCTTACAGCACCCTCTTCAACCACCTTTTTCTCACCAACTAGGGGTTTCTGCTCAAATACCCTCTTCTGCTCAGGAGGTGTTTCAGAGACCTTATCTACACTGCCCGTTTCCGGAGAATACTTCTTGCCCGTGGTATATAGGGAAACCGCTGACCAGGAGGCGAGGCTCTTGTGTGCAGCCTCAGGTCCGAAGGCAAGCATTGGCTCAAAAAGGGTAGCAGTAGTGCGACCACGCAACAAGAGGTCTTTCTTGTACTTCCTTCGGTACCAGCTGGAATTCCTTCTCTTGCTCAACACCCGTATCTTCTTGCTCTGCCCTGCATTGTTGTAGGAAGAGTAGCGATAGGAATAGGTGCCATACCGCTTGCCATAACCATACCAGTAGCTACCAGTTGACCCTGGGATCACACCGTTAAAGACTACACCTGTAATCGGCACCTTTCCTGTCTGCAGACTGGATACCAGGTCCGCCAGGGCTCCTTTGGTAGTGACTCCAGCACGGACAGTGATGACGAGCCCGTCTACCTGCTTGCTTATGGCAAGCAGCTCACTGGCAGAATCAAGAGGGGGAGCATCGATGATGATGAAGTCGTACACAGTTCTCAGGTATTTGATCATCTGAATGTACGTAGGGTTGGAGAAAATTGCCGAAGGGACCAGAGGAGGAACTCCCGGTGGCAGAAGATGCAGGTTAGAGACCTCTTTAAAAGGCTGGAGGATGCACTCTTCTAGGGTGGCATTACCTCCTACATAGTCAACAAGCCCGATCTCTTTGTGCTTGAGTCGGAAGAATCTCTCCATACTGGGAAGACGCAGGTCTCCGTCGATGATCAGCACCTTGCTACCCATCTGTGCAATGGAGAGGGCAATGTTACCGATGATGGTACTCTTGCCCTCTGCCATTGAGCAACTGGTGATGGAGAACACTTTCTCCTCCTCATCCGAGTAGAGCATATTTGCAACTAGCTTGAATCGCTCAGACTCAAAGGAAAGCGGATCGTTATACACTGTAAGAGTCGGATACTTGTCCTTGGGCGAGACCTTCATCAGGGGAATCCACCCAAGCATCGGAGTATCGCTTCCTGTAATCTTCTTGATCTGCATCTCTGTACGTAGGGAGAAGTCGGTCGCTTCGGCTGCAAGGGCAAGCAGGAACCCAATGGCTAAGCCCAACAGCAGGCCTACAGCTAAGAGCAGCATCTTGTTGGGGCTCACCGGCACACGAGGAAGAATGGCTTCATCTACAACGGTGACATTTCCTGTCACTGCCGCCTCAACGAGCTTAACCTCTTCAAGCATATCGCGCAGTTTCAATCCAATAGCTTCATAAATCTGCACATCACGCCCCAATTCGGAGAGCTGGCGTTCAAGGATAGGAAGTTTTGAAAGCTCCTCAACAAAGACCTCACCGCGCGCCTGGAGCACGTTGATGCTAACCTCGGTGGTCAGGGCTTGCACTATTGCCTGAATGTTTGCATCCTTAGCATAGGTGCGGGTTAGATTTGTCACCCTATCTAGGAGGTCCTTCGTTGTCTGAGAGATTGCACTGTTCAGTATATAGGTGCGTGATGAGCTAAGAGACATTGAGGTTGTAGTAGCCTGATTGGGAGAGGGGGAGACGAGGAACTCATACATTGTCAGCTCTGTCTTCCAGGCAGAAAGCTCCTTCAGTTTGGAGGCAATGACAGAATCATTGCGGATATCATCAAGAGAAAGGATTCCTGCAATACCCGCTTTCTGCAAGCCGGAATTATAGGAATCGATAAATACACGTGACTCATTCAGCTGCAACTTCAGCGGTTCAAGACGAAGAGTATAGTAGGAAATCTGTTCGACAAGCAGGGAACTCTTGTCGGTAAGCTGGATGATGTCACTGTTCTCCCTAAAGTCACCCAGAGCATCAGAGGCCTTCTGCAAGGATCCGTCATTGATAGGTATCTGGGACTGTATGAACTCTCTCTGTGCTGTCTTGGAGTTTTTGGCAATACCGGTAAGCAGATTATCGTAGCTAGAAGCCAGGGCATTGGCCAGATCCCGGGCAAACGAGCGGCTTGCATCGGTTACGGTGATGCGCACAATGTTGGTATCCTTGACCGTGGAAACCACAACTCGACCCTTCACATTCCCTAGAATACCCCCATCGGTGTAGGCACTGCCCTCTGCATTCGTATAGGATGAGAGATCAAGAGTACTCAATGCGTACTCAATGTTCTTGCGACTGGTAATGAGCTCCACTTCAGTAGCAATCTTGGTAGTGCTCGTACTACTTTCCAAAAGGTTCTCAATGGATGAGGATTTTTGAATGGGCTCGACAAGCACCGTTACTTGGCTTTCATACAGGGGAACAGCATAATACAGGTACCCGATCGCTGCTGCAAGAACAACTACCACCCCTATGAGGAACCATCCGAACCTTTGCCGAAAAATATGATACAGTTCGGAGATGGAAATCCCCTCTTCATTCATTTCGCCCTGAAACTCTTCTTGCTGACTCATTGCTCGTACCCCTTACAGCGTTTTCGAACCGATGATGATGCTGATTACAGCTCCCACGATTCCTAAAATGGAACTGACCAAACCAATAACTGCCACTGTCGGGGCAATATCCTTGATGAATGTATTCTTCGCCACCTTGATGGTGGATTCAGCTGGAATCTCGCCCGAACTATCCAGCTTCTCTCCATTTGGACCATAGACCTTGAGGGAGGTTGGAACCGAGGCATCATCACTTAACCCTCCTGCCAAGGCAAGATAATAATTGAGGCCCTTGTCAGGGACATAGGCAAAGACACCAGAACGAACAACTGCCCCGCTGACAGAAATGAAGCGCTGGTTGAAAGGAATGATGAAAGTATCACCACTTTCTAGGGTCATATGTGCATTGGGATCGTCTCCATAGAGAATCTGCTGGGCCTTCAAGGGGATACGCTTCTGGTTCCGAAGCAAATAGGTTCCATCGAGGTCACTTACGGTCATCAGACGGGGGGCAATTGCCTCCAGCATCTGTCGGACACTCTCCCCTGGATAGAACTGGTAGAAGATCCTTCCGGAAGAAGTCCCCATAAGGGCGGTAGAAGAGAGATTGTCATATGCTTCATTTGCTGCAACAGAGCCCTCAATCGTCACTGTACGAACCGAAGATTTGAGGGTGTCGATGACGACCTGATCCAAATGCTGCAAGGCCATCGGCTTTCCCCCAAAAAGGTCAACATAGGTTACTTGCCAGGCTCCACCCTGCTTGTCAAACCGCTGGACCCTTATTTTTTGCACATCTGCATTATTCAAGACACCCCTCCCATAAGAGGAAACCAGATCAGAGAGAGTCTCACCTTCCTGCAGCTGGTAGGTTCCCGGTGCGTAGACATTACCTGCAAGCACTACAATCTTTTCAGAGCGGGGGATGGTGATGACATCCCCGCTATGGAGCAGAGGATCCTGATCGAGCACTCCCTTACGCAAGGCAAGGTACAGGTCGTAGGTATCGGAGAAACCGTCGGTACGAGTAATACGAATATTTCGTGTTGAGGCGTAGGGGGTGGCACTGCCTACCACCGAAGAGAGTCTTGAAAGGCCCCAGACAGGTATCACCCGTGTTCCGCCCACTTCCCCAACAACCGAGACGCTAAAGGATCCAGTACCAGTAAGGATAAGCTGTGGATTGGAGTAGCTGTGGTAGGTCTGCACCATGGAAAGGATTTCCTTCTTTATTTCAATGAAGGAGAGCCCACAGCAATTTACCGTTCCAAGGCCAGGGATAGTGACCGTGCTTTTTTCATCCGCCTGCAGATCAACGGTTACCGTCTGCAACCCATCGAGATAGACCAGGCGGAACCGGTCACCAGGGGTTACAGGATAGGAGCCGTTGCTGATGGCGCTCAGTACTCGTGTCTCGGGTTTTTCCTCGATCGTTTCCAAGGCAAGTCCGAGCTGTTCTGCATAGGACTGCAGAACCAGCGATCTTTCATCAGCGGCTGGGGCCAGGGGACTAGGGCCGAACAAGGGAGACCGTACAACCAGGCCTGAACCAACAGCTGCAAACAGGAGAGTTGTAAAAAGCAGGAAGAGCAAAATCATCAGACATTTCTTTGCTGGGGTGTTCATACCTATTGTAATCCTTTCATGAGTATTTCAATATTCTCTATACCATATACCATGTACTATAGCACATAATTCCTCTATCCTACCACTAGCGTAAAAGTATAGGCAAGCACTAAATTTCACAAGATACTAGGTAAGGGGATTCATTTCTCTGTGTAAACATCCTCTTTCTCCTTATAGCATAGGCCTTTTCACTTTTTACTATGCACCACCATTACCGCTAAATACACCACACGCATGATGAACCTAACCATAATCCTTATAAATATTGAGTTATCTCTTCATTTTGTTGAATATTGTGGAAAAGAGCATATTGGTTGTTGCATTATAAGGGAATTCTCACAACATAACCAATTTTCTGAGGAATACCTCTTTGAATGTTTATAATTATTGTTTTGACAGCGTCTAAATCGTCACGTATAATTTGAGTTGTTAAAGTTCTTAGGGTATTATCCCCCATCACACAAATCTTTAAGGAGATAGAATCATGAAAAAAAGCATTGTTCTGTTGTTGATCGTACTGATGGTTTCTTCCTTTGCCTTCGCACAGGGTACAAAAGAAGCCACAGTGGCAAAGACCGACGGCCCATTTAAAATCGGCGTCATTTACGTCAGTCCTCCTGGTGACATGGGTTACTCATACATGCACGACCAAGGCACCATTGCAGTGGAGAAGCATTTTGGGGACAAGGTCCAGGTCTACCGAATGGAAGGCATTGAAGAGAATGAAAACAGTGAAAGGGCAATGGAAAGCCTCATTGATGAAGGATGTAAGATTATTTTTGCAAACTCCTACAACTACCAGCAATACATGCTCAACGTTGCACAGAACTTCCCAGATGTCTATTTCGAACACTGTTCCGGCTATCTGTCAAATGATAACATGTCCAACTACTTTGGAAGAATGTATCAGATGCGCTACCTCTCAGGCATGATTGCTGCAAAGATGTCCTCTTCCGGCAAGCTCGGCTATGTGGGTGCTTTCAACACCCCTGAAGTTGTACGTGGAATCAACAGTTATACCCTTGGTGCAAGGACTATCAATCCCAAGGCTACTGTCACTGTCGTATGGACCAATTCTTGGTATGACCCCTCCTTGGAGCGTCAGGCAGCTGTCTCCCTTCTCGACCAGGGTTGTGACGTAATTGCACAGCACCAGGACACCACCGAACCAGCCAAGGCAGCCATCGAGCGTGGCAAGTATGCCGTCGGATACAACGCTGACTTCAGAAGCATGATCGGTGATGACCGGGTACTCGTTTCCCCCATGTGGAACTGGGGCAACTACATGATTCCTGCTGTCCAGAGCGCCATAGACGGTACTTGGAAGAGCCAGAGCTACTGGGGCGGTCTTGAGGATGAAATGATTCACCTCTCCCCCATCTCCCCCTTGGTTCCTGCAGAGTTCCAGAAAGAGGTCATGGCAAAAGAAGCTGATATCCATTCCAGCAAATGGGATGTTTTCTGGGGCGCACTTAAGGACAACACCGGAACTGTTCGTCAGAAAGCCGGCGAGAAAATGTCTGATGAGGCTATGCTAACCATGGATTGGTTTGTGGAAGGCGTCATCGGAAAAGTCAAATAACAGAATACCACTCTAGTAAATAGAGGCGGGCGTTCGCCCGCCTCTACTTCTTTCAGGAACGTCCTCCACCGAGGACAACCACACAACTGGATACAACATGCAAGAAATCACCCCCTCCGATACGCCTGTTGTGCGTATGGTAGGCATTACCAAACGTTTCCCCGGTGTCCTAGCCAATGACAACGTCAACCTTACGTTACACCGAGGAGAGGTCCTTGCCCTTTTAGGCGAAAATGGTGCTGGCAAAAGCACCCTGATGAATATGCTTGTCGGCCTCTACAGGCCTGACAATGGCGAAATCTACGTACACGGAAAGCTTGCAGAGATTAACTCTCCCCAAGACTCGATGGCCTTGGGCATAGGCATGATACACCAGGAGTTCATGCTGGTGGGAAACATGTCAGTAGCTGAGAATATCATCCTCGGCATGAAGGGCCTTCCTCTGGTCCCTCCTCTTGCAGAAATCAAAAAGAATATTACTGAACTGAGCAAGCGTTACGGTTTGCAAGTCTACCCAGATAAGATTGTCCATGACCTTTCGGTTGGAGAACAACAGCGAGTTGAAATATTGAAGCTGCTCTACAGGGGCGCAGAGATTCTTATCCTAGATGAACCTACAGCGGTGCTGACCCCAGGTGAGGCAAGAGATCTGAATGAGATCATCAAGAAGATGCTTGCAGAGGGCAAGAGCGCTATCTTCATCACCCACAAGATGGATGAGGTCATGGAGTTCTCCCACACAGTACAGGTTCTCAGACGTGGCAAAAGTGTCAACATCTGCCCAACCGCCTCGATCAAACGAATTCAGGACCTGGCAAATATGATGGTAGGAAGGGACATTCTCTTCTCCCTAGACCGTGGACCCTACAACCCAGGGGAGGTGATGCTTGAGGCAAGAAACCTGGTCATGAACAGCATCGCAGGAGGCAAGCGCATCCTCGATGATGTCTCCTTCAGCTTGCGAGCAGGAGAAATCCTCGGCATAGCTGGTGTTGCAGGTAATGGTCAGCAAAATCTGACTGAGGCCCTGACAGGCCTGATGATGGTAAACAGCGGGCAGGTTTTCATCAAGGGTAAGGATTATACCAACAAGTCACCCTTGCAAATCATCAAAAGTGGTGTCAGCCATATTCCTGCTGACCGCGGCAGGATGGGTGTTGTCGGAGATATGAGTGTCGGAGACAACCTCTCCATGAAGAAATATCGGACGAAGGAGCTCAGCAACCATTCCATAATTAAACGTGCCTGGGTCCGTCTGTTTGCAGACAGGCTCATTGAGGCTTTTACCATCACGACTCCGTCGCAGGACACTTCTGTAAAGTTCCTCAGCGGAGGCAACATCCAGAAGACCATCCTGGCCCGCGAGATAGATTCCTGTGGGGGCATCCTTATAGCCGTATACCCTTCCCGGGGTCTGGATGTGGGAGCCACTGAAGCGGTAAGGCAGAACATTATCAAGCAGAGGGACTCCGGCAATGCCGTATTCCTAGTTTCGGAAGAATTAGAAGAGCTGTTGATGGTTGCAGATAAGATTGCCGTCATGTTCGAGGGGAGAATCATGGATATAATGGACGTGAAGGATGCCAAGACTGAAGAGCTTGGCATGTTGATGGCTGGTGTTGAAAGGAGGGATATATGAGATTTGCCCTCGAGAAACGGGACAGCCGCTCCCAAAAGATGACCATTCTGGTCCCAGTCTTATCTCTGTTGATTTCCTTTCTGCTTGGGGCAATTGTCCTTGGCCTTAACAACGCTAATCCAATCCAGACCTATGCCGCTATGGCAAAGGGTGCCTTCGGTAGCCAGTCAAAAATCCAGTTCACCTTGGTTAAGACTATACCCCTGCTGCTGTGCGGTCTTGCGGTAGGGATTGCCTTCAGACTGAAGTTCTGGAACATCGGTGCTGAAGGCCAGTATGTCAGTGGTGCCATCGGTATCACCTGGGTAATGCAGTTCTGGACCTTCCTGCCCAATTGGATGCTACTACCTGTTGGAATAGTGGTAGGTGTCTTGTTTGGTGCTATCTGGGGTGGTATTCCTGGAGTCCTCAAGGCCCAGTGGAGCGTCGATGAGACACTGGCCACCCTGATGCTCAACTACATCATCATAGGATTCGCAGAATATCTCTATATCAGTGCATGGAAAGCACCCAGAGGAAACATGGGAACCGTCAGGTATCCTGAGTTTGCCTGGTTGCCCAGAATCTGGGGTCGAGTCCATGCCGGCATTTTGTTTGCCCTGATACTCGTTTTCGTCCTCTGGTTTGTCCTGTACAAGACTCGATGGGGATTTGAACTGAACATGATCGGCAAGAACCAGAGGGCTGCTAGATGCCAGGGTGTCTCCATCAAGAAGAATATCATCATAGCTATGCTCATCTCTGGTGGCATTGCAGGTCTTGCAGGAGTCATTGACGCAGCTGCAGTCTCCCACCAATTAACGAAGGGTGTGGATGCCGGCTATGGGTTTACGGGCATCATCATCGCTTGGATGAGTGGGCTGAATCCCATAGCTTCAATCTTCATCGCTCTGCTCATGGCAGCCTTGGAAACGGGATCAGATGCCTTGCAGATCACCCTCAAGCTACCGGCAGCGATGGGAGAGGTCCTACAGGGCCTTATCCTCATTCCCCTATTGGCAGGTAGCGTATTCACCGAGTACAAGCTGCGCATTTTAGGCAAACATAAGGAGATTTCCAAATGAACTGGATAGATTTTACCACAAAACTACTTGCGGCAACCCTTGCAATGGGAACCTCCCTCACCTACGCCACCCTCGGAGAAGTGTATACCGAGAAAACAGGAATCCTTAATCTGGGAATGGAAGGTATCATGCTCATGGGAGCTCTAACGGGTTTTGCAACTGCCTTTTCCACAGGAAACCTTTACCTAGCCATCCTGGTGGCAATGTTTGTCGGGGGCTTCTTCTCTTTGATGCACGCATTCTTGTGCATCAGCATGAGAGCAAACCAGGTTGTCTCTGGCCTTGCCATCACCATGTTTGGAACCGGTATGGCCAACTTCCTCGGACAGCGTCTCGGCCCTGCTTCCAACAGATTCAACCTCGCCGGTATGAATCTTGCTACAAAGTTCGACAACATAGCAATCCCGGGCTTGAGTAAAATTCCCATAGTGGGAGCCTTGTTTGATGTGAGTGTGCTCACCTATGCCCTCTACCTGATCATCCCCTTTGCCTGGTTCTTCATGTACAAGACCAAGCACGGCATGGTGGTTCGCTCTGTTGGAGAGAATCCCAGGACTGCTGCTGCAATGGGTATTTCAGTAGCAAAAATACGGTACATCTACACTGTAATAGGCGGCATGTTTGCAGGTCTTGGAGGGGCATGCCTCTCGCTGAGCTTCACCCCAAGCTGGAATGACGGCATGACTGGAGGCAAAGGCTGGATAGTCATCGCCCTGGTCATCTTCGCTGCATGGAATCCAGGAAGGGTGATAATCGGGACGTTGATCTTCGGCGGAATCACAAGCTTGCAGTTCAGTCTGCAGGCTGCAGGGTTTAAGATGGTCATCCCAACCCAATTCCTCGCCTTCTCTCCCTACCTGATAACTCTGGTAGTACTTACCGCCATGACTATCATCAGCCAGAAGAAAAAAGGATCTTTTGCCTCTCCTTCTGCGTTGGGTACTTCTTTTGCCATTGACGACAAGTGACTCTGGTGTATCACATGTGAACGGGACCTTCGGGTCCCGTTTTTCATCCTTGCCCGCTTGGAGGGAATTGGATAGGATAAGGCTATGAAGAAAACAAATGCAATGAGAATCCTTGAAAGCCTAGGCATCGAATATGAGGTGCTTTCCTATGATTGGGATGAAGACCATCTTGATGCCGTGCATGCCAGCCATAGCGCAGGACTTCCCAGCGAACAGGTATTCAAGACCATTGTCATGCAGAACAGTGACAATGCGGTGTTCGTGTTCTGTCTCCCATCTGATTTCTCAGTAAGCCTGAAGAAAGCACGCTCTTTGACCGGTAGCAAGGAAATAAATCTTATCGGGCTGGAGAACCTATTGAGCCTCACCGGATATGTTCGGGGAGGATGCTCTCCTCTGGGCATGAAAAAACACTTCCCCACCTTTGTGGAGGAACTTGCCCTCTTGCAGGAGCATATCTATGTCAGTGCGGGCTTGAGGGGCTTCCAGCTGAAGATAACCCCTAAGGCCCTAGTGAAGGCTACTGAGGCTGTTTTTGCAGACTTCACCTAGCGGTGCCTGTTCTGACTGGTAAAGTATCGTCTCAGCCTTCGGCTTGCGGAGACCCCGACAAGTAAGAGTATCAGCAGGATTGCGGCAGAGAACAGGCTTAGGGACCAGCTCAGGGACCAGAGGCCTTGCCTGTAGTGCGTCATAAAGATATCCAGGACTGTGAGGGTCAAGAATAATATTATAAGATTAAAGAAAACAAGGTCAGCCAACTGGAGCCGGTTTTTTTTGCGCGTCAGGAACAGGAAGTAGAAGAGGCCTTCTCCCAAGAAAAGCACACAGGCAGTGGGCAATGCAACAGGGACAAACCATGTCAGGTTGCCTGCAATAATGCTGTTGATCATAGCAACATACCCAAGAAGGGAGGCCATAAGCAGAAGGGCTGTCCACCCATGATGAGCCTTGGCCTTTTTTGTTGTGGTAAAGACGGCAAAGACCCAGAGGAGAAGCAAGGCCCCTACTGCGATGAGTGACCAACTGAGATGTGTGCTTGTTCCATCAAGGCCCAGAAGATAGAGTGACACCAACACGATATGGGTGGTTGCCTGGGCAACATAGGTATGCTTAGCCACCAGAGCCATCGCTATGACAAGGGCTCCCATAGCAGTGCTGAACAGGGGAACAAAACTATGTTCGATATTCCCTGAAAACCACATGGTAAGGGCGATGGTAATCTCACTCACCACCAACAGTGCAACTATGAGTTCGATGATACCCTTGCTTGTCTTGGTTATGCCTTCTGTACCCTTTGGAGGCAACGGTTGGGGAAACAGAGGTTCTGAATACCCCCTCTCAAGACCAGGAGGGAGTAGTACAGGGGTCTTGCACAGCGGGCATTCTCGTGCCCCCTCTTCCAGCTTAACCCCACACTTTACACAATAGGCCATACCTACTCCTTATATTCTTGTGTTCGGTTGGTCGAAACCTCAACAGGGATTCCGTCTTCTACAAGAAAACGACAGAAAAAACGCTCCAGGGAGGTATCTGTATTGTAAAAACTGCTGAAGTTGATGACCACCTTATCCTTAAAACCGACGACGGCAAGAGACACCTTGTTCATCTGGCCGGGACAGAGATAAAAATCCATGCGCGCGAGAGAGCTCTCAAGTTCTTCTGGGATTTTCACAAACCCCAGATTGGAGATGACAGCTGAATACAGGTCATCACCAAGTGAGTTGGAAAGCAATTTGAACAAGGGGTTCTTGATGGCAGTGGGGGCGAACCGCATCAGGATATGGCGCTCTCCTCCCACATTTCGTTTTATCTGACTACGGATTCTTTTGGGATCCTGCGAAAGACCCATATCCAGCTGAATCTTCTTAAGAATCTCCTCAAAGGTGTACTCTCCAAGTGCTGGTTCAATGCCAGGAACAGCAAAAAGGGTAAAGTTCCTCATGGTGTCGAAATGAAAGATCTTCCTCAGATTCATAGGAACCGAGAGGTTGATGGGTTTGCGTTTCTTTTGTTGGGGCACTTCCTGCTTCTGAAACTCCTGAAAGGCCATTACGAGGATTGAGGAGAGATACACCGTTATCGTATAGCCTCGTTCCCTACAGCGAGAGCGTAGGACCTTTGCATCGACTGAAGCACTGATGACCTTCACCCTGTCATCATACGAGCCAGTTCCCTTTCGGTGATAGGCCGCCCCTGTTGAGGGGGAACCAGGAATATTCTTATCATAGAAGTGCTGGAAAGGGTCACTGAACTCCTGAATGGTTGGACTTGCAGCAAAGTCCAAGGAACCTTCAAAGGTCACATCAGCAATTTCAGCGAGACGGCAGTACTCACTGACAATCATCTTCAGGTATACCAAGGCCCCTGATCCGTCGGTAAGGGCATGAAAACACTCTAAGGCTATCCTATGCTTGCTATAGAGCACTTTGAAGAGGTAGCCGTTGTTGTTCTTGAAAAAGATCCTTCCACTTGGATAGGAACCTTCCTCATGCAAGACAGGGCTCTTGTAATTTGGGGAGAGATAGTACCAGAAGAAGCCCTTATGCAGGCTCACCTTGGCGTAGGAACAGCGCTCTAGGGTTTTATGCAGGGCAAGCTCCAAGATTTTGGGTACTATCTCCTGCTTCAAATCCATGGAAACCCGATAAGTGTTCGCATTGTATCTTGCCTCCGTTGGAGGGTAGATAAGAGCAGAGTTGTCCAGGGCAATGAATCCTTCGGGTGCGTAGCTTTGTACTCGTATCATCCTATTCGTCGTACCGCTTGCCATGTTTGAAGAAAGGGGTTTTCACCAGTTTAGCCCGTTTCTTTTTACCATGGATTTCAATGGTCAGTTCATCACCAAACTTGAGTTTAACCTCTCGCTTGATAAGGACATAGGCACAAAATATCTGCAAGGTGGGGCTTTTGGTTCCACTGGTGACAAAACCAATGCTCTCATCACCAAGAAAGACTTCACACCCAGCGCGAGGAACAGCCTTGTCTATCATCTCCACACCCCGAAGGGTTCTGGGAATGCCTTCTTCCTTCTGCTTTGCAAGCGCGTCCTTCCCGCAAAAATCCTCTTTTTCAAGACGCACGAAGTACCCAAGATTTGCTTCCAGTGGGGTGATGGTGTCGCTTATCTCATGCCCGTAGAGGGGCAGTTTCGCCTCAAGGCGAAGCGTATCCCTACAGCCAAGGCCACAGCACTCGATCCCCTGTTCCTCCCCTGCTTCCAAGAGAGTATTCCAAAGCAGAGGCGCATCTTCTGCAGCACAGTACAGCTCAAAGCCATCTTCGCCTGTATAGCCTGTACGGCTGATAAGGCTCATGACCTCCCCTACTGCACAGGGAGACCGATAGGTAAAGGAGAGGATATCCTCACACTCAGGGACAAGCTTCTTGAGGACATCAACAGAGAGAGGGCCCTGCAGGGCAAGCAAAGCTGTCCTGTCAGAGAGATCTACGACAGTAGGTCGCACTTCTCCCGGATAGGGTACCCCTTCTCGGATCCAGGCAAGGTCCTTCTCAATGTTGGAAGCGTTCATGACCACCAGGTAGGAGGTACGGTCACGGCAGTAGATGAGCAGGTCATCCACAACGGTACCGTTGGGATAACACATCATGGTATACATGACTCCACCTTTTGTCATACTGCTGATGGCATTGGTACAGAGGTAGTCAAGAAATTCAGTTGCATTTTCTCCGGTTACCAGGCACTCACCCATGTGGGAGACATCGAACAGGCCTACCTTGGTCCGTACTGCCTCGTGTTCGAAATTAATTCCCTTGGCATAGTTA
Source organism: Sphaerochaeta sp. (assembly GCA_016342655.1). Lineage (GTDB taxonomy): Bacteria > Spirochaetota > Spirochaetia > Sphaerochaetales > Sphaerochaetaceae > Sphaerochaeta. Next base: position 14,594 of record JAEINL010000033.1, read on the forward strand.
ACCGGAAGTTCCCAGCCGCCAAAATCGACGAGCTTAACCCCTTCGTACTGACTGTACGCATCATACAACGGTGTGCGTTTCATCCCGTTCCCTCCTGGATTTTGTGCTAGATCAGAGCAATCATCTCAATTTCGACCGCTACATCCTTAGGAAGCTTGGCAACCTGGACAGCTGATCGTGCAGGAAGGATACCTTGCCCAAAATAGGAAGCATATACCGTATTCACTGCTGCAAAGTCATCCATATTCTTGAGGAATACAGTGGCCTTTACGACTTTGGAAAGGTCAGTACCTGCTTCTGCAAGGACAGCCTTCATGTTTTCAAACACTTGCTTGGCCTGGTTTGCTGCGTCGCCACCAACCAGTTCATTGGTCTTTGGATCGACAGGCAGCTGGCCTGAGGTAAATACAAACGGTGCTGCTATGATAGCTTGGCTGTAGGGCCCGATGGCTGCAGGAGCCTTGTCTGTGTTGACGAGTTTCTTCTCTATTTGGGTGCTCATGTGTTTTTCTCCTATGAGCAAACAATACTCCCTGAACAACTCTCTTGCAAGCAGTTCCAACTCTTAAAAGCCTCTGGAGGGGCAAAACAGGATAGTAGGGAAAATGAAAGGTATCAATACCCCAGGGCAAGCCCTGGAAAGAGGAGGCGTTGCCTCCTTTCCCGAGCCAAGGGGCTCACGTATCTCACCTTGCTTTCCCGGCACTCGCTCGGTAATGGAACCATGGTTATGCTTCCGCTACTCTCGCTTCGTTGGGGAATCAAGAGAATATCAGGGCATGCTGTAGAAAAACTTTCTTGATACTCTTCTTATACTGTTCATAGTATCGTAGAATCGTGTTGTCCGTAAGGTTTTCCTGCAGAGAGATACCTTTGCTGATATATGCTTTTTCCTTCAGCAAGATCCACCCCTTTTTTTGAAAAGTAGGCTCATTTGGTATGAAATATCTAGATGAACCCTATGTTTCAAGAATTTTCACTACTTCACAACAGCACCAATAGCTCAAAGCAAAATACAGCAAATAGGATCAAAAAACGAAACCTCCACACAACGTGGAGGCATGCACATCAGGAGTTCTTTTATAGTAGGGAAAGCAACTCTTCCGGGCTGGAGACAACACCCATCATTGAGTCTGTCTTCTCTTGTCCCCTAGGGAACCCAAAGCCATAGTCAACTGCTATGAAGGAAACGTTCGCCGCTTTTGCCCCCTCTTCATCGTGCACAGTGTCACCGACGAGTACTGCGTCTGTTGCATCAACACCAAGGCAAGCAAGCACGTTGTTCACGATGTCAGCCTTGCTAAGTTTTGAAGTCAGGTCACTTCCCTTAATAGTAGAGAAATAGGGAGCAAAGCCAAAATGGTCCATCATGGAGAGAGCAAGGCTCTCAGTCTTGAGGGTACCGACAGCAAGCAAGTAGCCCTTCTCCTTGAGCGTGCCGAGGGTGCTCTTCATGCAAGGGTACTCCTTCGCCCCAAACTGCCCACGAATATCATACTCCTTGCGATAGTGCTCTATTGCGTCTGCAATGAGCTCCTCTTCAAGGTTGTAGGTATTGATGAAGCATTCGGCAATGGGAGGACCAATGAACTTGCTCAGTTGGGAAATGTCATGCTCAGGCTCTCGTCCTACCAACTGCACAGCCTTGTTCGCAGTGGCAAATATTCCAGAAGAGGTATCCATAAGGGTACCATCGAGGTCAAAGATTACTAATTTGAATTTCATTCCTGAACCATATGAAATAACCAGTCTTGTATCAAGCCATTTGTTGCAACAAGGTCACACCGACTATCAGAAAATGGTACAAGGGGGTCAGCGGGAGCGAAAGAACCTCCAGCCTCCTCAAGTATACAGATACCCGCAGCCATATCGTAGTAGCCCAAGCAAAGTTCATAATACCCATCGATTCGTCCAGCTGCTATGTAACTCAGTTCAAGGGCACAAGAACCATAGGACCGAAGATCACTGGTTTCCAGAAAAATGCGATACATGTTCTCAAAGTACGGTACAGCCAGCTTATGGTGTCGATGAGGGGGGACACAGACAATAAGAGCATGGGAAGAATCTTTCAACTGAGAGACCTGGATAGGTTTGCCATTAAGGAATGCACCACCGCCTTTGCTAGCCCAAAAGAGCTCGTTCTGGCGTGGATTGAACACAACACCAACCAAAGGCTTGAAAGGGTCCATCTCCCACGCAATGCTTATGGAGTAGTCAGGAAGGGAACGAAAAAAGTTGGTCGTTCCATCAATGGGGTCTATAATCCAACGCCCATTTTCAAGAGTCCCACTAGAGCCAGTCTCTTCTCCAAATATGGCATCGGAAGGGAAGTGTTCCCTGATGATGGAGATGATGAGGTCTTCAGAAAGCTTATCAGTTTCAGTTACAAAATCATTGGCCTGCTTCTGGTAAATAGCGTGGTTGCCCTGTTTCTCTGCCTCCAATACAAAAGCTCCTGCTCTGTTAGCCGCAGAGATGGCAACCTGCAAATGCTCTACAATATCCTTTTCAGTCATGCTTTCCCCTTTTTTCGTTCCAGGATCCGTTCTCCCAAATTCACCACATATTTCCAATCAGTATGGGAGAAATCCTCATAGCAGATAGATCGCTCTTCTGCCTGGATAAGCATACCAGAAGGAGTATAACTCAAATAGAGCACTTCCCATCGGGTTTTCCCTTGGCTGTACATGATAGCAGCAACATTATTTTTCCTATCCCAAGAACGTAGCATATCACTACGGCCTGTTATCAAGACAACAGTCAAATCAAAGCCTGGAATGGTAAACATCTTATCCTTGTTATCAGAAAGCTGGGCCTGTCTTGCTTGTTCAATGAGAGAAGAGGTTGTCCTAAGGAGATCCTCTTCCGCTGTCTTGCAAAAATCAAAGAACACATTCTCACCCTTCTGTTCAAGCTTACCCAATATATCCCGAAGACGTTTTGGCAAAGAACCTTCCAAAGATGATTCCAGTTCTTCAAATTGAAGCAGCTCTTTCTCCACTGTTCCCACAGGCGCATCTTCAATCTTCTGAGAAACAGTCTCAGCCAAAATAAACCGAGGAGGATTCTGCACCTTCGAGACAGGTTCTGGTTCTGGCTCTGGCTTCATATCCTCAGGCTCTACAGAAATAGGAGGCATTGCCAACCTGTTGAAAAAAGCGGGCTCTGTAACAGGTTCATCAGAAATAGTAGGTTCTTTTACTTTTGATGGGGGAACATTTGCTATGGAAGAGAGATGTCCAAAAAAAGAAAGTGAGGTGGATGGCTGTTCCTTGGATATTTTTGGAGGATTTTCTTCTGTCTCTACTCCAAGATATTCGTCCTCGCTTTCCTGAGTATACTGTGTATAATCATATAACTTGCTGTCGTCCTCTCCGTCTCCTTCCATCTGTTCATCAGCCTGGACGAGAGAACTACCCATTTCAGGAAAATCTTCATCTACCTGATGATCATCAATGATGCAGAATGCTTCATGCTCATACTCATCCAAGTCATCATCGTCTTCATCAATGTCGTTGTTTTCTACAAGATTCCCCTGGGAAAACATATATTCATCTTCTAGATTGAACAAGGTTGGCTGCAGTTCAGCGAGAGCAAGCTGATCAGCAATTTCTTTTTCATCCTCATCCTCATCCTCAAAATCGGAAAATTCGTTATCGGATTCGTACTCCTGAACACTGCCCCCCTCCAAGGGAAAGTCGTCATCCTCAAACAAATCATCATCTAACGATGTATATCCACTTGTCTGAGAATCCTCCTTAGCGGGAGACACTTCCTCTAAAGGATCTTCTTCTGATATATGTTCCTCTCCTACTGGAGGTTCTTCCTCTGTTAGTTTGGGATCCTCTTCTTTACTCTCCTCATGATGAGGTTTCTGCGTACCAAAGGTAGGAAGACCTACCAATTCTTTTATCTGAGCCATTCCTTCCCAAGAGGTCGCAAGATCTGCAAGTTGGATAAGAGAAAGTGTCAGAGTGTTTTCAATCAGTTCTAGGGGATATTGGCTCTTTCTATTGGTTATATCAATAACGACAGAGCTATGAGGAACTTCTTCTACTAGGGTAAGGGCATCAAGTTCCCCTTCCAGTTGCAAGAGAGCATCTTGCGTTTGTTCAAAGGGATTGTAGGGAAAACACCCCATATGGGAAGCAGGTATCTGTATAGCGAGTTTATGCTCTAAATCTTCAAAGATGGCATCAATGTAGCCATCACCTTGAACAACTTTTCGGGTGTAGTTCATGGTACCGAGCATGGCAGAGAAGAAGGTTAAGGGGATCAGTGACTGTTTCTCCTGCTCTAGGGCTTTCCACCTTTCTTCCAGCTCTTCACTCTTTGCACACACAGCTCTTCGTATGATCCAGTAAGCACGATTTAGCAGGGTATCACCATCAAAACAGAAGATGGTATTGAATATCCGCAAGAAAGGACGATCATTGAGCAACGAAGTCCTGGTAAGCCAGAGCTTCGTTGCACCCTCAAGGAATGCACTGTCCTGTCCTGCATCTATGGCCAGCAACAGAGCATCTGAGACTGAAAGGTCAGTTATCTTTCTGACAGCAAAAAGATCATACCCATCCCTTCGTCCTACAATACCTGAGACCCAATCCTCCCAACCCTGTTCACGGATGATACGATCCATGAGAGCTTGCATATCCTTATCAGACTCACCCCGGCTTTTGAGCAACTCAAGCTGCAACATACTCGCCTGCTTGAAAACAGTACTGTCCTCCCTAAGCTTGTCGATGCCCTCATGGGCATTTCTAGCCAGTTGGGCGAAGGCTGTCAGCAGGCCATCGAGCTTTGCTTCGAAGACCTCCGCGATGAGAGCATTGAAGGGTTGTAACTGGTACTTGAGGGCATTATGTTGCTTGTCCAGCAAATCCCTGTCAGGAACAGGAGGAAGGATGGTATCGGTTGCATAGTCCTGAAAAGCAACCAACATCTCTTCTGAGAAAATCTGTTGTTCGGCATAGAGAGATAGTGCATAGTTATCTGTGTATCGGATAGATTTGCTGCAAAGATCTTCAAACAGCTTTACCAAGCGTTTCCAATCCTTCTCCTTTATCTCTGTATTCTGGGAATATGGGGCTTTTTTTGTTGCGACCACTGACTGAAGATACGAGACCAACCGGGAAGCTGTCACTTGGGAAAACATATCGTTCGGACGGTCATGCCATATTCTTCGTTGTTCCCAACACGCCATTTTCAAAAGCTCCAAAGGATGGAAACGGTCAATCATGGATATGATGTTGGAAACATCATTATTGAGGAAAAGGGAGGCCTCTTTCAAATTTTTCTGGATCTTCTCAGCCGATACACCCATCATGCTGAGCAAATCCCATCCAGGACTGTTTTTCACAAGCAGTTTCTCCTTGTCTTTGAGCATAACACACCTTGCTTACTCATTCAAACTTCCTCTGCTTCCCTGAACAACCAAGAATATGCAATTTCCAGACACCAGTCATGTCGACCATCGTCTCTATCTGGCTTGCAGAATTCTGAGTCGGGGCAAACCTCTTGCACAAGGCCTCAAGGACCCGTGTCTTCTCTTCTCTTAGTGTAACCTCTTCTGCTGTTGCAAAAAAGGTTGCACTCTCAAATGCAACAGAAAAAGATTTTTCATCAGGGGTTGCATCCCCAACACAGGTAATACAGACACGGTTGTCCTTATGCAAGTTATCAATCTTATGCCCCTGTCTGGCACAATGGAAGAAAAACTTTCCCTCATACTCAACAATAGAAATGGGGACAGCATAGGGAGAACCCAGGCCCAAAGGGGACTCTACTCTGGCATTGACCATAGACAGAGTCACCCAAAGGGACTCGCGAAGCAGTCGATAGGAAATCTGGTCCTCCATCTTTCTGTCAGACCTTCTCATAGGTACCATGTTACACCTCTTCTAACGCTGGTGCGCGCATTTTCTTCCAAAAGACCAGACACAACACCACGGAAATCATAGCAAACACCGAGAAACTCTCAAAGAGCACCTTATAGCCATACCCTTCGGTAATGAACCCTCCCAAAGATGAGCCCAATACCGTAGGAAGCCCTGTTCCCAAGGAGATGTACATCGCCATACCAAGGGTGCGGTGCGTTCGCTTCACCCTCCGCGCAACAAGCTGTATGGCTGCAGGATGAAAGAACCCATAGCAAACACTATGGAGCAACTGCCCCACAATGACCCCTATAAGAGTGGGGTACCGAGCATAGAGCAACAAGCGTATTGTCATGCCAAGCCCACTGATGAGCAATAGGAACACAGGCAGCACACCTTTCTTTTCTATAAGGTACCCAGCAAGCAACATAAGGATGATTTCACTACCTGCCCCGATGGCATTCATCAGGGAAATCGAATTGATATGCAACTCCTCCACAAGATACAACGAAAAGAAGCTTGTCAAAGCTGACATGCTCAACCTGTTGAAGGCGATGATTATCAGACCAATGACAAAGGCAGAGTCAAACCAGGGGTTGTCAGAGAAAGGTTTCCTCTTGGGTTTTATCTGGTTCTTCTTCTGTTCGGTTGCCTGCATCCTCCCTTCCTTCCAGCTCAAAACAGGCAGAAAAAAAAGCAGACACCCAAGGAGGGCATACATGATTATACTGGAATTATCTGTAAGGACAGGTTTGCCCAAAGCAAAGTATGCCAAGGAAAAAACCACAAACCCCAACGTACCGAAGGCCCTGATACGGGAGTATTTCTGAGCATCGCCGTTGAAACGATTGGTAGCAACCGTATCGACAAGGGGCAAGAGTGAACGCAAAAAGAATGCTGTTATGACCAATGAGAAAATGGTAAGCCATAAGGGACCATTATACCCTAGGATGATCAGGCCAAGGGCTGAGGCTGCTGTTGCAATAAGCACCGTGTCCTTAAGCCTGCCTGTCTTGTCAACAATCCTTCCCACTACTAGGGGCCCAACAATACCGGCCACCTCAAAGATCCCCAACAACACCCCTACGGCCTCGTAGGAATACCCGCTGTTACGCAACAATACTTGTAAGTAGGGATTCACTATCGCAAAGATAGAGTAGACAAAGAAGAATGAGATATACAGCTGCAACATGGAGACTATTGTATGCTTTTGCCCCTATTCACTCAAGCAGGAATTCACATCTCTAGGAAGGTTCTGGCTTTTCTCAGGGTTGCGGGGGGAAGACGTAGGTCTTCCAACGAAGAAAGGGCACACGACCCCCGTCCCCCAACGATTCTCTCTGCATAGGAAGGTCCAATACCGGGAACTCTGAGCAACTGTTCCTTGGAAGCCCTCTTTACAGAGACGGGGAACTTCTCAGGGTGACTCTCAGCCCATATCAGTTTGGGGTCTTTTTGCAGGTTCAGGTTACCACTCTTGCCAAAGACAAGATCATCATAGGAAAAACCGTACTTCCTCAAGAGCCAGTCAGCCTGGTAGAGCCGGTGCTCACGCATCAGGGCATCGGCAGAAGTCCCCTTTTGAGGTCCGAGGTCAAAGAGCGTCAGCTGTTCGGTTTTCTCCACCCGGTTCTGTTCTCCAGGTATGGAAGGGTCCCCAAGCCCACCCTGGTAGGCACTGTAGTAGAGTCTTCCCATCTGGAGGTTGGAGTACATGCGACTTCCGTAGGAGAGAATTTCCTGATCACTTTCATCGCTGGCACCAACAATGAACTGACTGGAGGTGGACACACGAGAGAAACGCCCTCCCCTTCCTGTCTGTTCGGCGATGAAGGTGAGAGGATCGATGATATCCTTCTGATACTCTTTCATGTTGGTAAGCCGGGAGAAATGCTTGGCTCCGGGAGTCTCAATGTTTAGTGATACCGCAGAAGCATAGGACAGGGCACTCTCAATGCTCGCCCTACTCGCCCCTGGAATAATCTTCAGATGAATATACCCACGGTAGCCAAAGTGTTTACGCAAGATTTCAGCAGTTGAAACAAGCATAGCCATTGTCTTGTCTCCATCGCCAAGCACAGCACTGGAGAGAAATATTCCAATAAGGGGGCGCTTGAGCTGGAATTCATAAAAAAAGGATGCCATCTCATAGGGGGACAGAGCCACAGGACGAAAATCCTTCTCCACCCTCAGTGGACAGTACTTGCAGTCGTTGGCACAACGGTTTCCCATAAGTGTCTTGAGAATGATTCCTGGCCCCCCACTGGCGGTCGTAGTGGGATAAAGCCACCCGTCCCCAGTATGGTTCTTCTTGCGATGTTCCTCGGGGTTCTTCGTACCACACGCACAAGACAGATCATACTGTGCATCACGGCTGAGAATATCCAGCTTTTCCTGTGTATCCATAGAAACAAGGTAACATTAGTATAGTAGTATTTGCAAGTCTTTTTTGCCTTATCCCTGTTGAATTTCTGGAGCTTTCGTTCTGTCCCGCATAAATTCAGAGACCAAGAGGCCACTGAGGGTGAGAGCCGTCCCTATTGCGGAAGTGGGTGTTATGACCTCTCCAAGAATGATGACAGAAAACACAATGGTAATGGCAGGACTGAGATAGAGGTAGAACGAGCTCTTAACCGCACCGATACTCTTCAGACCGAAATTCCAAAAGACAAAACAGAGGGCCGAAGCGATGAGCCCAAGAAAGAGAAAATGATAGAGATAGGGACTCTTCACAACCACTGTGAAATCCGGAAAATCCCCAAAGAGGAGGTTGACCACCCCCATTCCAAACAGAGCATAGAAGAACATCGTCCTCGTTACCAACAAGGTGGGATAGCCTCGTCTTGCGATAACACGCGTCAGTGTTATATAGAAAGCCCAGACGATAATACCCAAAAATGCAAGGAAATCACCCAGAGGATTGAGCTTTAGCTCAGTGTGACCACTGTAACTAATGAGGGCGATACCCAACATGGAGAGTACGAATCCTACAAAATATTGGGCTTTGAGATGCTCTTCCTTCAGAATACTATGTACTGCAAGCAGGGTAAAGAAAGGTGCTGTAGCTACAATGACACCAACATTAGAGGCAGAGCTGTAAACCAGGGCAGTGTTCTCCAGATAGTAGTAGAGAAAGATTCCGCACAGGCCTGAGCCAGCAAGAATCAGACGATCACTCTTTTGTTTGTACACCATTTTCCTGGGATTGCACAAAAAAAGAGCCAAAAAGCCCAAAATAGTTCTCACCAACAATATCTGCATAGGGGTAAAGGAGCCGAGGAGAATCTTGGTAGATATGTAGGTTGTTGCCCAGATTAAGACGACCGTAAGTATGGCAAGATGGCCTACTATCCTGGTCCTAGGCAGAATGAAAGGTATCAATACCCCAGGGCAAGCCATGGAAAGAGGAGGCGTTGCCCCCTTTTCCGCCCCAAGGGGCGGGTATCTCACCTTGCTTTCCCGGCACTCGCTCGGTAATGGAACCATGGTAATGCTTGTGCTACTCTCGCTTCGTTGGGGAATGACTGAAAAATTCTCCATAATGGACGGCAGTGTATCCCTAAATTCTACATCTTACAATCACTGTATGGTATACTGTGTATGCCATTGGAGGTGCACATGATTACTTACAGAAAGGAATTGTGGTTTAACATCAACAAACGGCGCGGTCTGATCAATATCACCGAGGCCGTACAACAAGCCGTAGGGGAAAGCGGGATCATGGAAGGTCTTGTCCTGGTCAACGCAATGAACATCACATCCAGCGTCTTCGTAAATTCCATCGAAAGTGGTTTGCACCAGGACTTTGAGGTTTGGCTTGAGAAACTCGCTCCAGAACTCCCGTATGAGCAGTACAAGCACAACAAGGGAAATGAGTTGAACGCCGACGGGCATCTCAAACGCACCATTATGGGGCGTGAAGCCGTGGTTGCCATTACAGGAGGAAAACTCGATTTTGGCTCCTGGGAGCAGCTCTTCTATTATGATTTTGACGGGATGCGAGACAAGCACTGCCTCATTAAAATCATAGGAGACTAAGAGCTGTCTACAAGGGGTATGAGCGATAGAACCTACCGCTCATACCTATTTTGCCTACAATAGCTCTCCAAGAACTTTCTCACGATAGGCCTTCAAACCTGCTTCTATGCACTTGAGAGACTCTGCTAGGTCTTCGGTGTTGAGCACATAGGCAATTCGCACCTGTTTGCGCCCAAGCCCCTCTGTCTCATAGAAATCTTCACAAGGGGCAACCATAACGGTCTTGCCATCCAAGGAAAAATCCTTGAGCATGAAGATTGCAAAATCCTCTGCATTATCAACAGGAAGCTCAGCTACCAGATAGAAAGCTCCCTTAGGGACACTGCAGACAACCCCTTCTATCTTCTGAAGGCCCGCTACGATAAAGTCCCTGCGCTTTTCATACTCAGCCTTTACCTCTTTTAGGTAGAGGTCATCAGTATCAAGGGCTGCACGGGCCGCCACCTGTTCTATCTCAGGGGGGCAAAGCCTTGCCTGGGCAAGCTTGAGGACATTAGCCAACACCTCGGGATTCTTGCTTACTAGAGCCCCAATTCTTGAGCCGCACATGCTGTATCGCTTGGAAAAGCTATCAATACAGACAACCCTATCTGCAAACTCCGGAAAGGCAAGTACACTGGTAAATTCCTCTCCGTCATAACAGAATTCCCTGTACACCTCATCAACTATCAGGAAGATATCATATTTCTTTGCAAGGTTGAGCAACTGCAACAGCTCCTCTCTGGTATAGACATAACCTGTGGGATTGTTAGGACTGCATACCAAGATAGCCCCAGTCTTGCGTGTGATCCTCTTCTCAAATTCTGAGATATCAGGAAGAGAAAAACCATCCTCTATCTTGCTGGTGACAGGCACCAGGTTGACCATCGCTGAGTGAGCAAAGGAAGAGACGTTGGTGTAGTAAGGTTCGGGAATGATAATCTCATCATAGGGATCACAGAGCGTCATGAAGGCAAATTGCAAGGCCTCACTGCCTCCGGTGGTGATGAGAAGCTCATCACTACGTACATCTAGGCCATACTTGGCATAATAATCAGGGAGGGCTTTCCGCAAGTCTTCACGTCCTTCACTGTTGCCATAGGCGATGATGGTCTGGTCATAGTTGCGTACTGCCTCAAGGACTTGAGGGGGGGTGTTGATATCGGGCTGGCCTATGTTGAGATAAAACACCTTGATCCCTCTGTTTTGGGCATCACGGGCATAGGGTGAGAGTCTTCTGATGGGTGAGCACTGAAAAGCGGAAATACGGTTTGACATTTTCATAAAAAAGTCTCCATTTAGTGTTTGAATTAAGGTACATAGTACATTACCATCTCCTGCCTAAGGAAGGAGTAAGGTAAAGTGGAATAACCCGGATACCGCTAGCTTAGCTCTGCGTGCGGTCCGGGTTACTAGCGCTGGCAGAGGCCCTTTGCGCTGCATTTTGTGCCTGAGTATTGTCAATCATAATCTGGATGAACTTTCTGTTGTCGAGTAACGGACTTATGGATCGGCCATGGTGCAGACGGCTGATTACCCGAGCAAACAGCTCAGTGATGTCAGCCTGGACATACCAGTCCTTCTCCAGAAGGTCACGTCCATGGTAGACAGCATTGGTTCCTATAATCCTATAGAAAATACCATCTTGATAGGCTTGATCAAACTCTTCCACTGCATTGGCATTGAAAAAAGGCAGGCTAACCATACAGATGACACGCTTTGCTCCAAGGCTCATCAGCTCACGCATGGCGATAATCAACGTTCCACCAGTAGCAAGCATGTCGTCGGCCATAAGGACGGTCTTGCCAGTGACATCACCGAGGAGATTGATGCTCTTGATATTGGAGTGCTTGGCATCCTTACTGACGATGGAGTAGTCACGCTCCTTGTAGAGCATGGCAAGGGGTCGGTGCAATGCCTGGGCATAGAACTTGTTGCGGCTAATGGCACCGGTATCGGGGGAGACTACCACCAAATCAGGATCACTGAAGTCAATAACCTTGTGCAGGGCAATGAGTGTCTGGTAAGAACCATGGAGGTTCTCCAGATGCAGATGTGAGAAGCAGTTCTCAATTTCCCTACTGTGAATATCTAAGGTAATGATCCTATCCACACGCAACATTTCACAAATACGGCCAAACATGGCTGCAGTTAGAGCCTCACGACCGCCTTTCTTGTGCTGTCTTGAATAGGGATAGGTGGGCAAAACCAACGTTACACTCTCTCCACCTGCAAGCTGTATGGCGTTGATGGTGGTGAACAGGAACATCAGATGATCATTAACCGACAACGGAATGGGATCATCAGAACCGGCTACACGTACAGGCTCCGAATTGGACAGGTCATAGACAATGAAGACACGAAGCCCTCGTACCGCATCTAGAATCTCTGCCTTCACTTCCCCATTGGCAAACCTTGTGTATTTTGCCTTGATGGTAAAGTCAGGACACTGGAACGAGCCGGGTCGCTTACTTCTAGGGATGCGCTTGTTGTTCAGATCGTCGAGCAGGGTGACCGTCTTGAGAATCTCCTCCTCACTCATGTTGTGCCTTTTTGCAAGGGCAGAGGAAAGCTTTGTGTAACGTTCAAGGTATAAACGGCGCAAATGTTTTACAATCTTGCCGGTGAAGTACTCTGAGCCAGGACCTGCGATGATTCCAAGCTTTTGCGGTTTGATGATACTCATGGTCAAACCATACAACAACAGGTATGAAAGTTCAATCCATTTCAGGGGGAAGAATCACAGCAGAGAGTCGTGTTTTGGAGTTTTATCTAGAGGCGAGCCGAAAGTAGCCACGAAATAGGCATAAGGAACGCATAAAGAATAACTTACCCATTTTAGACTATATATAAACCTTAACTTGCTTTCTGTATAAAATTGTCCTATTGTTGTATCATGAAGATGTTCTATGGGAGACATTCATGCATACCAGACAGGTTGAAAACAGGGAGCTTTTGCTTGATCTCCTATCCAAGGAGCTCGATAAGGATGAGGTTTCCCAGTACCATGCCCGACTGGCTTACGTCAGGCTCGCACTGGCAGGACTTCCCGTAGAGGAACTGGCCAGGCTTTCTGACAAGTCGAAACCCTCCATCAATCTCTGGATACGATTATTCACCAAGTCAGGACCTGATGCACTGATGCTCCACCAGGGCAAACACCCGAAACTGAATATTTCCCAGATGGAACAAATCCGTTACGACATCAACCACGTACCCGCTGACTTCGGCTACAGCAAGTCCTCCTGGACGGGGCAGCTGCTCAGCGAGCATATAAGGAAGATGTATGACGTGAGCCTCCATCCGAGGCAATGTCTGAGGATTTTGTCTGAATTTTTAGCAAAATAACAGGACGTAAGGATTGTATAATGTCTAATTAGTCAGTAGTATTTCTCCAAGTGGAGAACCTGCATGGAGGAATGTACACTACAACAGCAATGCAAGAACCTTTGTAATCTGCTGCCAGAGCATCACCGCCGGTTGTACGCCGGCACTCTTGCATCAGCACTTCCCCATGGTGGGATCACCAGAATATCCAGGGACTTGTTTATCTCAAGGAAGACGGTCAGCAAGGGTATGAGGGAAAGTGCAATGCTGGGTTCCTCCACAGCAGTGCACCCAACGACAAACATCCGCAAACCCGGTGGTGGGAGGAAAGACCTGCTCATGCTTAATCCAACGATCGGAAAGACTTTTGATGCGGTTGTCGCCTCATGCACCGCTGGCGACCCAATGAATGAGGCGGTAAAATGGGTAAGCATGACTCGCAAGGGCATTTCCACAGCCATGGAGGCCCTCCTCGGGTATCCCATGTCCGAGTATTATGTGTCCAGGTTGCTCAAGGCCAAGGGCTTCTCCCGAAGAAAGATGAGCAAGTCCATTCCCCTCAAGCAGGTGGAGGACAAGGATGCCCAGTTCAAGAACATCGAGAGGTTGAGAAAAGAGTACAATGACAGCAAGTCCCCTGTGGTGAGCATCGATACGAAGAAGAAGGAGATGCTCGGAAACTTCTATCGTGAGGGGCGTTGCTTTTGCAAGGAAAGCAGAAAGGTCAGCGACCATGACTTCCCCTCCTTCTCCAACGGCAAGGTGACCCCTCACGGGGTGTATGACATACAAAGGAACGAGGGCTTCCTTACCTGCGGGACCACGGCCCATGACACTTTTGAATTCAATGTCACCTGCATAGGGGACTGGTGGGACACATTGGGAAAGTCCAACTATCCTTCAGCAACGAAGCTGCTGATCCTTGCCGATGGAGGGGGAAGCAACTCCAGCAGGAGCTATAAATTCCGCCAGGAGCTGCAGGAACTCTCAGATAGAATCGGACGAGAGATACGGATAGCCCACTACCCACCCTATTCATCCAAATGGAATCCGATCGAACATCTGCTTTTTTGCCACATAAGCAGGGGATGGAATGGAATGGTCTTCAACGATGCCTCGGAGATGGTGCTAGCGGCGATGCGCGTCACTACCACCACTGGCCTAAAAGTCTATGCCAGTCTCAAGACCCAGCAATATGAGAAGGGAATCAAGGCCTCGGAATCCTTTCTACAAGATTACAGTGTGGTCCATGATGAATATCTCGGCAAATGGAACTACGTCATCAAGCCAAGGGAGGAAAGCCCTTGATTCTTGGATGACCAGATAGGGCAGGCTCCTGCAATGATACGATAGCACTTCCAACACATCCCTGACCTAGCACCAATCAATCCAACAGCCATAGCTCATGAGGAAATCCACCGGCAAATAATCTCGCTGGTGGCATTGCTGTTGAAAAAACAGCTGAATTTCCGTTTGGAAGGACTGACAGTATATGTCTTTTGTTTGCCATTGAAGATTTCAACATATGGGAAAGTTATTCTTTACTCATCCCTAAAAGAAAAACTCTTCAGCCAACTACTTTACCAAACCAGCCCAAAATTGATACGTTTGAGTAGATATGAATACACTAATCACCCTGTTTAGAATTGTAGGTAGCCTAGGGCTTTTTCTCTATGGGATCAAAATCCTCAGTGAAGGGCTCCAGAAGACTGCCGGCAACAGACTGAAGGCAATACTTCGGCTCATGACTAAGAACCGTTTCGTCTCTGTCCTGACGGGTATCATCATTACCATCCTAATACAGAGTTCTTCAGCAACTACCGTCATGGTGGTCAGCTTTGTGAATGCTGGGCTGATGGACCTTTTTCAAGCTATCGGGGTCATCCTTGGAGCTAACATCGGTACCACGTTCACAGGATGGCTGGTCGCCCTACTCGGTTTCAAGATGGACATCACCTCTCTGGCTCTCATTTCCTTAGCAATAGCCCTGCCGATGATGTTCTCCAAAAAAAACCATATCCGCGAGATGGCCGATATCTTACTAGGATTTGGACTGCTTTTCCTTGGCCTCAACTTCATGCAAAAGTCCATGCCAAACTTGAGCGGTAACGTGGAAGCCCTTGCTTTCCTCAGCACCTTCAACAAGGACTCGCTGTTAATGATCCTGACCTGTGTCCTTATCGGGACAGCAGTCACCGTTGTGGTACAGTCATCCTCTGCCGCGATGACGATGACCCTAACCATGGCTTTCAACGGCTGGCTTGGGATTACAGCCTCTGCTGCCTTGATCTTAGGCTCGAACATAGGTACCACCATCACAGCCTATCTGGCTTCCATAGGTACCAGTACTACAGCAAAAAGAGCAGCTTTGGCACATATTATCTTCAACGTAATCGGCACACTTCTTGCCATCATATTCCTCAAACCGATTCTCTTGTTGGTGAACTTCCTTACCCTCAAGGATATCTATTCACTCTCAGCAGTGGAACTGGCCCACCAACTGCCTCTCTTCCTTGCCATGTTCCATACGGTTTTCAACGTATCCAACACCATCCTATTCTTCCCCTTTGTCCGCCATTACGCCCGACTAATAGAAAGGATGGTTCCTGCCAAGGATGAATATGACGAGGGCACCTACCACTTCAAATACATAGGGGGTACCTTCATCGACTCCCCTGAACTCTATATGATCACCATCAGGGATGAAATACAAAAAATGGCAAATCTTGCCTGCAATATGCTTAACCGCTACCGTTTTATGTTCAACAACCCTGATATCAATCTTGAAGTAGATGTTGCTGCAATGAAGCATGACGAGGAGTATGCCGACCAGATGCAGGAACAGCTCTCGGACTTCTGCGTCCACCTGCTTCAGGATTCACAGACTCCCACAAACGCCTCTTCACTGAACTGCCTAATCCGTGTCATGGATGAACTGGAGTCAGTGACCGACAGTTGCTTTAACCTAGTGATGCTTACACAAAGACGGTTCCAGCAGAACTGGAAATTCAACGAGGCCATCGATACGGAGCTTCGCCAGTATCAGACACTTGTCCAGGAGTTCCTCAACTATGTGCGAGACCGCATGGACAAGACCCTTACCAAGGCGGAGATGCAAAAGGCCAACGAATTTGAAGAGCAGATCAACACCTGGAGAAACCATCTGACAAACCTTGTACAGGCTCGTCTCTCCGGAGAGCATGCCGATGTACGCATGGAGTTGCTCATCCTTGAGAAGATTCGCCATCTGGAGCACATAGGAGACTACTGTACCAACATTGCAGAAGCTTATCACCAGGCGGTAAAACACACGCCAATGCTGCAAAAGCGATCGGGTAGACCTGTAGCAATACTGACTAAAGATGATGAAAAGGTAATCTGACTCTGATAGTAAAACAAGACAGTGCCTTCAAACCCACCTTTTCAGGTGGGTTATTCTTTCTTTCCTTCTTTCCTTTCACAAAGGGATCTTACTCTAGTAGAGAACAACCTCAACACCTGAGATGCCACACAGCTGTTCATACGCATCGCTATATGATTGCAACACCTGATTACATCCCTCTTGCATGAGGTTTACAAACAAGAGATCCTCATCAAGGGCAAGGTTTCCAGTGGTTCCCAGGCTAGTGCGGCCCTTGATTGTGGCAATAGGGTCGAAGGCCTTGACATCTGAGAGGTGCAGCCCGACATCCTTGTAGATGTCACGAAAATTACCCCCCTCTGCGACCTTGTTCAAAACCACATCAGTAGCGTAGAGCGAAGGGACACAGGCCTTGGCAAGGGCCTCTTCATGGACTACCAGGCCACAGAGCATCCGACTCATGATACCTACCAGCTGCCATGTGGCTTTGGTTCCCTGCATCAGAGGTTCCTTGGTGTCCTGGAAGTCCCTGTTGTATCCCGAAGGAAGGCTTCTGATGATGGACTTGACCGCCATTGCTGAGGAGGAGACCAAGGCAGAACGGCTTCTGGCTAGTTCAAGTCCATCAGGGTTTTTCTTCTGGGGCATGATGGAAGATCCTGTGCACAACTCCTGGGGAAGGGAGAAGTATCCAAACTCAGGCAGCGTAAAAAGGATAAGGTCCTGGGCAAGCTTGCTTATGGTCAGGGCGATGTAATCGCAGCTGTCCAGCAACATCGCCTCAAACTTGCCGCGGCTGTTGTTTGCATAGAGCACATTGTTCTGCACCCGGGAAAAGCCCATCTCAGAGGCAACAAACTCCCTATCCAGGGGAAGGGGAACTCCGTAGGAGGCAGCAGATCCCAAGGGACTCTGGTCTAGCGTCCAGGAAAGATGCATCAGGTGTTGCGCCTCATCATAGAGCTCTTCTGCAAACGATGCTGCCCACAGCCCGACAGACGAGGGCATCGCTATCTGCATATGGGTCCTTCCCGGCATGGGGACAAACTCATGCTTTTTGGCAAACTCCAACAGGCTTTTTGCAAAAGAGCCTGTTTCCCTACAAAGCTTGAGGGCGTATTCACGCATCCAGAGGCGCAAGGCTGTCTGCACTTGGTCGTTGCGGCTTCTTCCTGTATGGATCTTCTTGCCTGCCTCCCCCACCTTGGCAGTGAGAAAGCCTTCGATGGCTGTATGGCAGTCCTCATCCTCCTTCGTTATGGGGAAGCTACCTTCGGTGCCCTTATGGATGACTTCTTGCAAAGCCCCTTCAAGTTGGCAAAGTTCCTCTTCTGAAAGAAGACCGATACTTTGTAGCCCTCTTGCATGGGCAATAGATGCCAAGGCGTCAGAGACCACCAGCTGTTGGTCCAGGATATAGTCCTTGTTTACCGTAAACTCTTCCATAAGCGAATCAAGCGAATAGTCTTTCTGCCATAGTTTGGACATGCCTTCCCCCCAAGATTATCCAAGTCTAGGGTGTTTGCTCCCCCTCTGTCAATTGAAGCAATACGAGTATCTTCCCCTCTTTTTCACTATGAAAACATGTACATACGCCCTTGCGACAATGCTTATGCTCCTGCTCCTTACCACCGGTTGCGGTTGCAACCAAGAGGGTCCTCAGGTCACAAACCTCTTTGCCCAACAGGACAGCACGCCCCCGAAGCTGCTCAGTGCAAAAGCCATAGACACAGCCACCATCACCGTACGGTTCACCGAAGAGCTAAGGACCAAATCCATCATACTTAAGGTCAATGGGATAAGGAACACAAACTACCTCTGTGCAAGGGACACGCTCATGCTCTATCTCCCCTCACCCATGGGAATAGCCTCCTCAACCCGACTGGAAGGTCGGGTAGAGGACCTGTGGGGAAACAGCACACGCTTTAGTGTTGAGGTCTGGGCTCACAACCCGAACAGGGCAGGCATCCTTATCAATGAATTCTCTACCAAGGGTTCGGCCAACAATCCTGACAGGGTTGAACTGCGTATCACCAAAGCAGGAAACCTTGCCGGCATCACTGTGACAAATGGTGTAGGTCCCCATACCAAGGACCGGTGCATCCTAGGGGACAAGCAGGTGTACGCTGGGGATTTCATTGTCATCGCTTTCCAACAGGGGGAGACAGAGATTCCCTACACATCAGAATATCTTGGAGGCCTAGGATCGAATAACGGAAGCATTACCGTCACAGAAAGTCCTGACTGGGAGAGTCCAATCCTTGATGCAGTCCTTTACAGCAACAAGACTACCACCACCTACAGTGGCTTTGGATCGAAAGAGACTGAGGAGTGTGCTCTTCTTCTCTATCAGGGACGGCAATGGGACTCCCAAATGGCAGAAAAGGCCATAGACTCCACCAACGGCACCGCGACGCGCACGCTGTGCCGCTACAACTACAGCGATACCAACGGTGAACAGGACTGGTATGTCTGTGATACCAGGGAAGCAAGCTTTGGCCGTGAGAATTCTGCTATACCGTACGTGAAGCAATAACCTAGGGAAGTGCTATTCTAAAGAGGCTAGCAATCATTGATTCCACCTAGACGATGATAAAACAATTCCCTATGATTGGGTAATCGAGGATGAGAAAGATGAGTACAACCACCGATATAGCCCACACGCTTCTGAAACTTACAAAAGTCAAGGAATTTGCAACAAAGCAATACCAGAACCCTTCCAGGGGCAACGCTCTGATGGATGCCAAGCATTTCAAGTCTGGGTATACCCTCGAAATGTGCGAGGTGATGGGTAAGAAAATCACCACTGTCAGTGGTCCTGATCCCGATGGCAGGCACCTACTGTTCTTCCATGGGGGTTCATATGTGGTCGAGGCCTCGATCCTGCACCGGAGATTTCTCCAAGTCCTTGCCAAAGAATACCATCTGACTATCTCTTTCATCGACTATCCTCTTGCACCGGAGAATACCTTCAGGACAACCAAGGCCATGGTCATTGCCTCCTATCAGAAGATAACCAGTACCTACCCAGACCATACCTTCTTTCTTTTTGGTGATTCTGCCGGAGGGGGTTTGGCTTTGGCCCTCCTCCAGGTCCTGCGTGAGGAAGGTATGCAACCATTCCCAAGGAAGACCGTGTTATGCTCCCCTTGGCTTGACCTATCCTTGCAGAACAAACATCTTCCAGACTATGAGGAAGATGACCCTGTCTTGTCGGTAGAGGGACTGAAGTATGCAGCCCAACTCTATAGTGGTGGTGAAGACCTTTCGACTCCCTTCCTCTCCCCAATTTTCGGGAATATGGACAATCTGGGAGAGATACTGCTCTTTGTCGGTACCCATGAGATACTCTTTCCTGACTGCCTGGTGTTGCAGGAGACAATCAAGAAAGCCAAGGGTTCATCGCTGACGATGATGATTGGCCAAGATCTGATGCATGACTGGGTGCTGTTTCCCACCAAGGAAGCAAAGGAAGTACCACCTCAGATAGATGCCTTCCTGCACCGATGAGGACACGCGAGAAAGGACTACCTGACAGGTGATGGATATGACACGCCTAGGCTCTGGCAAGATAGACCTACAGAGAGGAGGCTTACGCCTCCCCTCCATTACAAACATCAGGGCGAACCCTAGAGATGGTTTTTTACAAACCCCTCAATAACCGATAGGGAAGCTGCCCCTATTCGCTGGTCTACAACCTCACCGTTCTTGAAGATCATCAGAGTCGGAATACTGTTGACATTGAATTTGCTGGCAACAGAGACGACTTCATCCACATTGACCTTAGCAACCAGCAATTTCCCAGCATACTTTTCAGATAACTGGGCAACAGCAGGGGCTATCATCTTGCAGGGGCCACACCAAGGTGCCCAAAAATCCACCAAGACCGGTTTGTCCGCTTGCAGAATCTCACTTTCAAAATTCTCGGAAGTAATGATTATTTCACTCATGCGTATAGCTCCTTATCACCCTTGATATAATACCGGCAAATCTGGAAAAAAGATAGAGAATCCTCCTTAGAGGCAGATTGCCTCATCCAAGAGGGGCTTGTGCTTTACCTGTTCAACCACCACAAGGGTCTTCTGTCTTGGTTTCCCATGCTGGCGAAGCATCATGTTTCTTTCCGATAATCACCACACCCTTACCCTGTCCTTTCAGATGCAAAAGCTCCACCCCGTAGGGTTTTAGCATGTTCATGATGTCAGCTTCGACTCTTGTGAAGGCGGTGAACGCAAAAGAGAACGCTACCATCAGGTGCCCACCGAATTTCAACACCCTGGTCGCCTCATCAAGATATATGGGTGCATTGGACGACACCACGAGATCGAAGGACTGGTCGTCGTAGAGAAGATCGCAGGCATTCCCTTGGGTGAACGATATTCGTCCGGTATTCGCCTGATCCAGTTTTTCCATGGCATGCGCAATCATCCCATCACTGTGGTCTATGCCAAGAATGTATGCTTCGGGAAAAACTTTTGCAGCGGCGAAAGCAGCTATCCCCGTGCCGGTACCTATGTCGATAATGGTCTTTGGGAGGGTATCGATGAGAGCCATACCTTGAACGAGCAGTTCTTGGTATTCCGACTGGTTTGCTCTCATCCTGGCATCATAGGATCCACTAAGCTTCTGGGGAAAGATTTTCATCGCCTGAAGGAAAACCTTTGACCTCATCAGATTCGGATGGTGAATAATCACTCGAATCAAAGGTGTCATCACTATGTTCTTAGGAGCTACTAGTCTGATCATATTTCCATCCTTTCCAGAAAATACTACCGCCTCATGTTTTTGGGCACAAGCCGTTCCCGCTGATCATACGTTCTCTGAAACCCTTCTTCTTCAGGAAACGTGCTAAGAATATTCTCCATCAAAACCAAAGCTGCCAGATTCAAGACAAACTATTACAAGATGAATGCAATTCTGAGAAACTTGATCTTTACCATGAGCTGGGGAACCTTAGGAGTCGTAGCCATGAGGGAGGCAACATAATTAGGCCTTGGGGAAAGTGTCCTAAGAAAAGAAAGAGGCGGCGGCAACCACCCCTTCCAGAACCAAAAAGAAATTAGCTTAATATTCTTGTCTAAAGTTTAGCACAAACCTCGGAAACTGCAAGCCATAGGGTAGCTTCCTTGAGTATGCATAAATTCTTGCCACAAAACTTAGGAATAATGAAAAGTACGATTTCTGAAATTATGACTTGACAGCAATAGTTAAATAAAAAAAAGAAATAAGGAGACCCCCGAGTCCATGTCCCATTCCCAGCCATCTCTGGATTTAATTTATCGGTATCCAAGCCTCAATCAATCCCATCAGCAGAAAAACCGGAGGAAAGATCAGCAACATTTCCTTTAGGTAGTCCCAAGCAACCTGTGACGATTCCCCTCATGACCAGTGATGTCACGAATGCAGATATGCACCCGAGCTCAGCAGCGAGCCCTATGACCAAGAGACACTATCGCAATGATCGTAACCACCACAGTTCCGCTTCTTTCAGGCTTTGATCTGAATGCCCATCAATCGTGCACCCGAATCCGACTCCATCGATACTGTTGCAGGTTCGGTGATGAATACTTGGTTCTCCTTCATCATGACGGTCTCCCCATTTCTGGTAATTTCCACACTACCTTGGACCACATAGAACAGGACGTGGGAATCCATCTGACATGCAGGAATCTTGCCGCCAGCCTCCAAAACAATGACACGTGTCTTGAAGGTATCATTTTGATAAAAGACATTCACTTGCCTTTGTTCATACCCTTGGGCTTCCAAATCCATGAGATCATAAATCTTCATAGCTGTTTCCTCCACTTTTCATGAATATATGTATCTTGTCTTTTGATCGTACATTCTTACCAACGCATCGATCAGTGATTTTTGTATCTTTAAGATCCTGACCTACTGCTTCAGTTCGTCCCTACCTACAGCAGTGATCTCATGGACTCCAAGTAGGGAGCCCTGCCCCCCCGTTCCCAACCGAAAGCCTCCAAGACTTCATGCTCCATCTTCAATCGATTATCTCTTCTTTACTATTCACGCATTGCATATAGTGAAGTTGCATATAGTGTAGATGGTAGGTCACACCGTGTCAATCTGAAGATTGGTGAGATGTCGACAGCATCGGGGATTTGAGTGAAGTCGACCTGATGGACAACTCATGACGATACCGATGAGAATGAAAACTTACGAGAAAATATCATACCAATCGCGAGACTTGATAGAGTCAAAGACAAATTCCAAATCAGTGTATGCAATGAGTTTTCCAAACTGAAAGTATGAATAGAATCAAGAGGTTTCCCCGCTCAATAGATCCATCGCTTACCGATATTATGTGTGCTGAGAAAAAAGAGTAAACCGCTGAAACATACCAGAGCTATGACACTTACCATCAAACTGATTGAAGATTCCGCGGTGATGGAGAACCTGAGCAAGTCGGCTCCATATGTTAGCGGTAGCGCATAGGAAAGAGGTCGGATCAGAGCAGGAAGGCTTTCAATTGGGAGAAAAAGTCCACACAGAAACATCATCGGGAAACGGAAAAAGTTTGAGAAGGTCTGGGCTTCGAACACCTCATTCACCGATACGGCGATGAACAAACCGAGGAAGGTCGATGTAATGGCGATGAACACCACCGCAAGGCTGAGCATACCCCAATGAATTCCCGAAAGGTCTATCATGAACGCAGCAAATAAAACCGGAATGAATGCGTTGATGATGCCAAACACTATCGCTCCAGTCGTCTTTGCCAACATGAGCAGGTTGAGACTGATCGGAGATAGCAACAACCTCTCGAAAGAGCGGCTCTTACGTTCGAATGTGATGGTCACCGACAACATCGAGGTTGTCCCGAACAACACCGAAAGAGCCATCACCCCTGGAAGTATCGCCCTGATGTCCACCGCCTGCTCCGACCGTATGAAAAACATCAAGGTCCACGATACAGGGAAGATGATCCCCCAGCTGATGTTGGGAGGCTTCAAATAATAATTTTGCATATCCTTCTTCAAGATTCCCCAATAGGCAAGTAACCTGTCCATCATTTCTTTCCCTCCTTCTCCTTCTTCAGACGTGCCAATTCGATTCCTGTCACCTTTACAAATACATCCTCCAAGGAGGGGTGAACGAGTCTTGCTTCTCGTACCTTGATCTGTCTCGAATCGAAGAACTCCATGAACGGCATCAATTCAAGTGACTCCTTGCTATGGAGGGTAATGGTATGGTTGGACTGCACTGCGTTGGAAACGGCAGGGAATGCGTCCAATAAATCCGTATTCAAAGTGATGGGTGCATCATCCACAGAGAATTGCAGAACATGCTCCTTTTGGGCTTCCCTGATCAGATCCTGCACGGTACTCACATTGACAATGTTTCCACCTACGATAAAGCCAATCCTGTCACACAGCCGTTCGGCATCCTCAATGTAATGTGTGGTCAGGAAAATTGTCGTGCCACCGGCATGCAATGAGGCTATCAAATGTCTGATCTGTCGTGCACTTTCCACATCGATTCCCGTAGTCGGCTCATCCAGGAACAGTATCTCAGGCTCGTGGATGATTCCTGCTGCGATGGTGAGCTTCCTCTTCATTCCCTTTGAAAAAGCCTTGAACGGTCGTTCCCCGGTATCATCCAGTGAGAATTGGGCAAGCAATTCACGCGCCCTCTTCTCCCTTCGCTGCTTTCTCATCCCATAGAGAGAGGCACAGAACACCAGATTGTCGAAACCGCTCAAATCATCATAAAGATTGCTCTCATCCGGGACTATGCCGATGAGCCCTTGGACCTTCTTGATATCCTTGATCCCATCCATTCCTGCGATGGATAAGGTTCCACCTGAAGGTCTCGCCAATCCGGTAAGCATGTTGATAGTTGTGGTTTTTCCAGCTCCATTGGGACCCAAAAATCCGAAAACCTCTCCCTGTTCCACAAAAAAGTCGATCCCCTTGACCGCTTGGAAGTCTCCAAAGTTCTTAGTCAGGTTGTGTGCTTCGATGATATGCATTCCAACTCCTCCTTTTTGTTGCAAGGATGGTGCCGCCGTTCCAGATGGGTGCAATCTGGACGTTCCCTTTCTATCCGGGCAAGGGAACATACGCTTTCTCCAATTTCCACAAGTCTGTTTCGGTCGACGATATAATGGGTATAGTAGCCTCTTTTCTCGGATACGACCAAACCAACCTCTCTGAGAACCTTCAGGTGCTGGGAGATCGCGGATATTGTCACGCCAAGCTGTCTGCTCAGACACCCCACGCAACATTCATGTTTCAAGAGCAGTCTCACGATATCGTACCGAGTGTTGTCAGATAGAGCCTTACAATCTTCAACTGGACTGTGCATGGAATCTTCCTTCAATCTATTTAAGTGTTTGCTAAAATGAAATTTTAGATGATAGGATCCAATTTGTCAATTGTTGTTTTTACAAAACAATCTAGCATCCCATCTCGCACGAACGTGTACCTGTATATGGAACCAATGTATCATCCTATTTTGACTACTCGATTTCGGTACATTTCACCCCATTCACACTCGTTACAACTGCATTTTGGCATTGATTAGGTAAAAAAATACTTATATTTCTTGGCAAAGCAATTGACAAAGGAATGTGTTCGTAGCACTATTTACGTGATATCAAATTGATATCATATTGATGAACTGCTTTAAGCACACAAGCTTGAAACAGTTTCTTTGGGTAATTGGGTACTGGAACTCTCTCAAGAGTGGGCATTTCTCTAGATTTTAAGGCTCTATCGAACCTAAACTGCTGAATATTGTAAGTCCAATAAAAG
>JAEINL010000034.1 GCA_016342655.1 Sphaerochaeta sp.
AAAATCTAGCTATAAATTGACCGGATTTACCCACCGTATTTAAGGTAGGAGGAAAAATCCATTTTCGGTTTACACAAAAAAACTCAGAACTTCATCCCAGAGCCTCAAGAGGACTGGGTTCTCTCAGCAAAAGCGGATAGATCAGCTGAAATCCCTAATACAAGAGCCTGTGGCAGAGTGGCAGGATTCCTTTCATTTGGAATCTGGTAGGATGCCACCGTTCTCTTTCATGACATGGATGGACGGAAGGAGCACCACCTTAGTGGGAAAATCATCGATGTTCCCCTCCATGCGTCGGATAAGTATCTCTGCAACACTCTGCCCAATCTTATCAATAGGTTGGGCAGCTGCATAATGGCAGAACTTCAGTAGGGGTGCATAGAACAGGTGGTCGAAGGTGGAGAAGACCATCCTCGAACAGTCCTTCTCACTGCCCTCAGCGGCAAGACAGCTTGTAGCCCCTATATGCACCATATCATTGACCACAAAGAAAGCGTTTGGACAGTTCTCTTGTGCAAGAGCCTTCTTCATCAGAGAATAACCGGATCTCTGGTTCATACCGCCCTGCATGACAAACTCCTGCTCAACGGGAAGGTTGTATTGACGCATGGCATCCAGATACCCTCGCAGTCTCTCTACAGAGGTATGCACAGTAGGCTCACCACCAAGGAAGCCTATTCGAGTATGCCCTTCACGTATGAGGGCGCTCGTCACGTCATAGGATCCTTTTCTGTTGTCAACAAGGACCACATCACACTGGAGACCTGCGATTTCCCTATCAAGCATGACCATAGGGGTAGACTTCAAACCAGGAAGCATGAAATGTGTACCCACATTGCTTGCGGGAATTACGACCAAAGCATCAACATTTCGCTCAAGCAGGAAGGAGAGCTTTCGCTTCTCCTCCTCTACACTGTTCTCAGAGGAACAGAGTAGCAGAGCATACCCCAACGGATCGAGCAAACGCTCGAGTTGTTCAACAATCTCAGTAAAGAAGGTATTGGAAATCTCTGGGACAATAATGCCTATGCTTTTGGTCTTTCTCATTTTCAGGGAGCGCGCAACAGCGTTCCGCTGATACTGGAGAGCCTGAACAGATGCAAGCACCTTCGCTTCAGTGACAGCATTCACCACCCCGAGGTTGTTCAGTACCCTACTGACAGTTGCAATGGATACTCCTGCCTGTTTGGCGACATCCTTGATCGTAGCTTGTTCACTTTTATGCATATCCCTGACCTTTCACTGTTTGGTTTACATAGTGTAGTGAAAGCTGGGATAAAATCCAACTACAAACCATTGATACCATACTCTGTGCAGTAGGATATTTACCCTTGGTATCGTAAAGAGCCTTACAGGAGGCTCATGTAAAGCAACCTTACGTTGCAGTAGTGATACCCCACAACAGAGAACCCTCCGTTACATCTAACGGAGGGTTCTCTGAATTGTCAGCCCACTATTTGGGAAGCAAGTACGATCAGAAGATCAGGGGTGAAACACCTTCACCTTCTGTTCGCCCTTGATCATATCCCTTCCCTCCTGCAGGGAGGCTATCTCACCTGTGGCATACATCTGCAACAGCGTATTGCCCAAGGCTGTGGCCTCTACAGGACCGGCATAGACTGTAAGGCCTGTCTCGGTGGCTGTCCACTGGTCAAGAATCTCGTTCTTACACCCACCCCCGATAATATAGAGGGAAGTGAAATGTTCACCTGTAATCGATTCCAGCTGTTTTATCGAGAGGGCATACGCCTTGGCCAACCCACGATAGATGGCAACCATGTACTCCCCTTTTGAGGAGGGTCTAACCAAATGTTGTTCGTCACACCAGGCATTAATACGATCGATCATAAGGTTGTCATAGCTGTTTGGCTTGAGGAAGCGTTGGTCTGCAGGGTCGATATACCCTTCATAGGAAGAGCATGCAAGAGTCTGTTCGTCCAATTCCTTCCAGGAGATCTCCTCACCTAGGCTTTCCCAATGGCGTACACACTCCTGCTGGATCCACATTCCCATGATGTTCTTCAAAAAGCGAACGTTCCCACTGGCAGCTGCCTCATTGGTAAACCCACTCTCCAAAGCAAGGGACGTGATGATCGGCTTTTCAATCTCCACACCCAAAAGTGACCATGTACCACTTGATATATAGAGTGGAACCTCACCCTTGGCTACAGGGACTGCAGCGACGGCACTTGCTGTGTCATGCGCTGCACTAGCGATCACAAGTACAGACGAAGGAGCGCCCACCTCGTGGCTTACAGTAGGGGTAAAAGGCCCAATGATGGTCCCACTATCAACAATCTCACCAAAAAGGCTCTTGTAGAAGCCCATCTCATCAATGAGATCCCAAGCCCAGTCCTTGGATTTGGGATCATATAGCTGAGTTGTAGAGGCATGAGTCCTCTCATTTTTCATGATTCCCGTAAGCCAATAGGCAAGGAGGTCGGGAACAGATAGGTAGTGACGGGCAACAGAGAGCGCATCCGGGCGCATCTTCTGCATCGCAGCAAGCTGATAGAGGGTATTGAACGGCTGGAAGGCGATGCCTGTCTTCTCAAAGACCCGCATCTTGCCACCCAGCTTCTCGGTCACCTCTTCGATCATGCCATCGGTTCGGCTATCACGATAGTGGTAGCACAAGGACACAGGGGCGCCTGTCTCATCAAGGAGAACATAGTCTACCCCCCAGGTATCAATGCCGACCGAACCAATCTGAGAGCCATACTGGGCGAAGGCTTTCTTCAACCCAGTCTTGATCTCAGAGAACAGTCCGAGGAGATTCCAGTAGAACTCTCCCAGGATCTGGTCGTTATGGGTTACGAATCGGTGAACCACCTCGAAATTCGTAAGGTCTCCCACAATTACCCGCCCATTGGAAGCGCCCAAGTCCACTGCGATATGCTTTTTCATCCCTACTCCTTACAGTTGGCCATGAGGTATGCCTCAGCTTCAGCTGACCATAGTCCGTTATGTTTCTTTACCAGCGTGTCCAGTTCGGCAAACAGTGGCTTGGTCTTACCCACCTCTGCAAAATCATCGATTGCTGTCAGGGGAAAATCAAAATGGGTAAAGATCATTTTTTTCCCACCAGGAATGGACGGAAGATTGATGACTGTCTCAGGCACTGCACCAAGCCCTCCAATGTGGGTTATCAGCACAGAGGGGCTGATAAGGCCTTTGCTCATCATATCCAAGGCTTCTCGCATATCTGCAGTATTACCACCGCTGGTCCCCACAATGTGTGTTGAAGCATAGTGGACATTATAGAAGTTCAGTAAAGCTGAAAAATCAATGCGGGCGGGGCCAGCGAAGAAGTTGAGACACCCATCGCGGGCAAGGATACTGTCAGCCTGTTCGACCAGGGGTCTGACAGGAGCCATGACTATCACATCATCATAGCCCTCACCCCCACTGATCTCCTTAAGCTTGGCCACAGGGTCAGCAACAGATTTAGTATTCAAGTAGATAAGTTCGACACCCTGCTTCTTTGCCTCCTCTACGGTTAAAAGACTGGCAGCACGCTTGAGACGGGCATCATCAATGTCTGTCACCACGAGCCGGCCTGGCTTACGCTCGCAGTGCAGTGCATAGTCAATGGCACAAAGGCCCATGGGACCCACACCTGCAAGGATAGCAAGGTTTCCTCCCTCCTTTATACCCATATAGTGCTCATAAGAGCCATTCCTTGTATGGTACATCGCATGGTAGGTCCCCACTACACAGGAGACAGGTTCTGCAAGCCCACCCAAGAAATAGGCGTCTCCCTCATAGGTGAGCAGACAGTCCATATCCATCACCTGGTGAGGGATGACGACGTAGGTGGCATTGCCTCCTATATAAGGGAAAGAGTAGCCAGGGGCATCAAGGGTACCTTCATAGTTCAAAGCAGGCTGGATTGAGAACTTTGATCCTGCCTTGAACTTATGTTGCCACTTCTTGCCAACCTCGACAATCTCACCACAAAACTCATGGCCCAAGATCACAGGATTGGTCGCCACATCATTGGGAACCCTCTTGTGACCGGCTCCCTGTTCAGCAGCCTTAAAATCACTCATACAGATGCTGTTGGTGATCACCTTGGCAAGGATCTCATCATCCTTGATGGGGGGAAGCTCAAACTCTTCGACTCGAATATCATTGACTCCATAGAGTCTTGCTGCACGTGTTTTCATAGCACTCTCCTAGTTGAGCATGACCTGACCACCGGTAACCGGAACGGCCTGACCTGTCTCATATTTCTGTTCGACAATGTAACAGATAGCCCGCATGACATCCTCGGTCTTACAACCGCGACCCATGGGGACTTTCGATTCATAGAACCTTCTGACATCCTCTACCGTCTTTGCCCTCGGTACTTTCCCTGCCTTGAGATACTGTACAAATAGACCCTTATCCGGGTCTGACCAAAGCGGGCCATCGAGGAAGTTCCCAGGACATACTGCATTTACCTTTATATTGTCCTCTATCAGTTCGAGTGCAAAGCTCTGGGTAAGCCCGATGGTGCCAAACTTGGCTCCGGCATAGGCCCCATTCTTATTGGACCCTTCCAGACCTGACTTGCTGCTGATGGAGACCAGGTCGGTATAGTAGGCCTGTGAAGCAACATTCTGCAGTGCCATCATAAGCGAGGCATGCTTGCTGCAGAGGAAGAACCCGGTATAGTCGACACTGGTGACAAACTGGAAGTCCTTCAGGGACATCTCCTTTACCGAACCTGCACGAAGGACTCCGGCATTACTGACAAACAGGTCAATTCCTCCGGTCTCACGAGCAACTTCACGCATCATAGCCTCGACCGAGGCTTCGTCTGTAACGTTCACAGACAGGGCTTTGGCAACGGTGATGCACGCAACATAGTTGAGGCTAGCTGCAAGGTCCTGTGCTCCCTTGACGTTCATATCGGCAATATAGACAAAGGCACCCATCTCGCTGAGAGAGCGGACCATCCCCTCGCCAAAGCCTTGGGCTCCGCCGGTAACCAGGGCAATCTTGTCCCTGACCACATCAGAGCGACTTGTAGAGGGAGGCAGGGAGACTATGGCAGAGACCCCTTCGCCTCTGGCGGCCTCATCGTAGTTGGTGCCCAGACCAAACTGGATTGACCTTCCTTCAATGCCGATTACTGCAGGATAGAGATTCTTCTTGCCACAATAGGTGCTTAGCTCTGACATCCAGCGGGAGGTGACATCACAGACCTCATCGCCTTCCCCAACAGGGGAAAGCGTGAGATCCGCTTCCTTCCCCTCAGTTGCGTGAATGAACAATCCCTTTACCCCATCAAAGGTTAGGCCTCTGACAACTGGGGGCAACTCTTCAAGTATCTTCTCTGTAAAACGGACCATACTTTTCTCCTACTCAAATAGTTTGATGAGATCCAAAGGATGATGGCTGTCCATCTTCCTCCCTAGGGTGGCATATATGCCAAGCCGCTCATCAAGGCTTTTCTGTGCATACGGATTTGCCGGATGGAACAGACCGAGTTCTGCATTCATGGTCGAAAGTTTCTCATGGGCAACCAATGCCCATGCAGAATCGACAAGATGGCGGCAGGAGGGTTGCAACAGTTCAGGGCAGTTCATGCTCTGGCGCGAACTATTGATATCGACGCCGCTGATTTCCATGAGGTTGCGTTCCTTCGCCAGGCCTTGGAGCCTCTTCATCTGCTCAAGGGTGTTTCTTGGGGGCATATACGTGATAGCCGGATAGCCAATATCGGAGAGCAGGTCCATCAGCTCCACCAGAAAATCATCCTCAAACTTCTCGGCTTTCTTATCGCCGGTAACACTCTGTGCGACATCCCCCAAGTAAGCATAGGCCGGAATGGCACCGATGCTGTTGCCAAAGGCAACCACAGAGCGCACATCAGGACACTCAGCCTTACCAGGTTGGATAAAGAAACGGGGCAGAAAGCTGCTCTTGAACACCCCCAACAGATCATAGGCGTAGTGAGGATTATCAACATCAAGCATCAGTGATTGCACGTTCTGCGAAAGGGCAATCTGCAAGTCCTTCTCCAAGAACCTCAGTAGCTTCTCCCCCTTGCCAAACATGGCTATGCACTGCTTCGCCATGGCATAGAGGATATGGCGCTCGGTGATAGAACCACCCTCAGCAGAATGGGAGAGAGGGACCACATCACGCTCAAAATCAAGATCGAAGCCATACTGGCCAACCAAGGCTTGCAAGGCTTGTACCTGAGCTTTGTTACGCAGGTTGCGCTCTTTGTTCACAGGTTTCAGAAACTGGGAAACTTCTTCAATCTTCTGATGAGGCACCCCATGGACGCACATATAGACAATGCCAAGGGAATCGGGATTGTTTATCTTCCTATCAGCTAAGGGAGTGTCCAGAAAACTCACCCTCAGTTCAAAGCCGACTGTACTGGCAATACCCAAATCCTTAGAAGCATTGAGCAACTCAGAAGCTGCCCCGATGCTGTCATGGTCGATACTGCCAACAATACCCAACCCTGCCTTCCAGGCAGCGTAGGCGGCACCAGATGGCTCATAGGGGCTGAACGACCAGGTGGTATGCACATGGTTGTTCACCTCCTCAAGGGCTTTGCGGCTCAATGAGCCCGATCGGATCAGGGTGCCGAAAAACCTGCTCGCCTCCAGGCGAGCAGGTTTTTCGGCACTGTTGATGGCCTTTTCTAGTTGTTGCAAATCCATGTGCACCTCGTCAGTTGTAGTTATACGCCTTCACGGCTTGTGCGATAGAACTCACCATCGGTGTAGTTATAGACAGGGACATAGGAAGGAAGGGGCAGTACCTGCTCATGGATGGCATCCAGAACTGAGGAAGCCTGGGCAAAGTAGTACTCTTCCATCTCAGCAGGAGGAGTGATCCAGTTTCTGGATCCCACCACTACTATTGGTGCATCGAGATACTCAAAGGCCAGACGGCTGAGGTTCGAAGCGACTGTATGCAGATAGCTTCCTCTCTCGGCGCTGTCTGTGATCATGACACAACGGCCGGTCTTCTTCACACTCTCAATGAGGGTATCGTACTTGAGTGGGTTGATCCATCTCAGGTCGATGACCTCTGCCTGCAAGCCAAACTCGGCTTCAAGTCTCTTTGCTGCTTCCAAGGCGGTATAGAGTGAGGGTCCCAACGTCACCAGGGTAAGGGCGTCTCCCTCTCTCTTGATAGCAGGCTCCCCTTCAGGAATCTCATAATAGCCTTCAGGAACTCCTTCCTTGACAAACTGCTCACCGATACCATAGAGCTTCTGGCTCTCAAAGAATACCACAGGGTCAGTGCCCCGCAATGCATAGTTAAGCATGCCCTTCACATCATAAGGGGTCGAAGGGTACATCGCCTTCAAGCCGGGAACCGAAGCGACCATGCTTGTCCACTCCTGAGAGTGCTGTGCCCCATACTTGCTTCCGACAGAGACACGCAAGACAAGGGGCATCTTCAGGGCACCCGCGCTCATAGCCTGCCACTTGGGCATCTGATTGAATACTTCGTCTCCTGCACACCCTAGGAAGTCACAGTACATAAGCTCTACAACTGCTCTTCCTCCGGCCATAGCATAGCCTACCCCACTTCCGACAATGGCAGACTCTGCGATCGGGGAGTTAAAGAACCTTGAGGGGGGAAGCAACTCGGTAAGACCACGATAACAGGCAAAGGCCCCACCCCAGTCACGATGGTCCTCACCGTAGGCGATCATGGTCGGGTCAATGGCAAAGCGATGGACCATCGCCTCAAAGACAGCATCACGGTACTGGTACTGACGTGCTGCAGGAAGCTCCTTACCATTCTCGTCATAGGCATAGCGACTGCGCCTGGCAATCTGCTGGACGCGGGCATTGTCCTCAAGCTTCTCAAGCAGGACAGGCTTTGCGTCATCCATCTTCTCCACGTTTCCATTGGAGAACATGACAGACTCGATAAAGGCAGCATCAACCATTGGGCTGAGTACAGGGTCAACTGTAATTTCCATGGTCCTTTTCATTTTTTCTTCAAGGATGGCATCAAAACCATCCAGGTCCTTCTGTGTCACCAGCTTGTTTTCAATAAGGTAGGCACCATACGCCTCGATAGGATCCTGGGCACGGAAGGCATCAAGCTCTTCCTTGCTGCGGTAGGTCATCGCATCTGAGGGGCTATGACCACTAAAGCGGTAGGTAAGGGTATCCATGAAGGCCGGACCCTCTCCCTTGAGCAACAGCTCTTTCTTTCGGGAAGTCGCATCAGCGACGGCAAGAGGATTAAAGCCATCGACGCGCTCGGTATGCATGGAGTGTTCGTTGATTCCGGCTCCCATACGTGCAGCTACGCCATAGCCCATGGTCTCGCCAATTGGCTGGCCACCCATGGCATAGAGGTTGTCAAAACAGTTGAGCATGAAGGGAGGATAGCCGGGATTGTCATCCCAGAGTGTCTTGTACTGGTCCATGGAGGAGAGCACCAGACCTTCCCAGACAGGGCCGCGGGCAAGAGAGCCATCACCAATGTTGGCAATGACAATACCCTTCTTACGGTTGATCTTCTTATACAGCGAGGCTCCTACGGCAATGGTGGCCGAACCGCCGACGATGGCGTTGTTGGGCATACTGCCAAAAGGCTTGAAGAAGGTGTGCATCGAACCACCGAGGCCTGCGGAGAAGCCGGTCTTCTTTGCATAGATCTCTGCCAATGCCCCATACAGGACAAAGTTCTCAGCAAGGTCACGTGTGTCCTTGCCTGCAAAATGTTCCTTGACTACCCGGTAGGTCTCCCCATCCATGAAATCTTCCATGACAGAGAGAAGGGCCTTATCATCCATCTTCCAGATGGCAGAGAGGCTCTTAGCCAGGATCTCGCCATGGCTTCGGTGGGAACCGAAGATCTGGTCTTCAGGACCGAGGACCATCGACTGCCCTACTGCGGCGCTTTCCTGTCCGGCAGAGAGGTGGGCTGGGCCCTTGTGGTTGTATTTGATGCCCTGGTAGACACCCTCTTTCTTAATGGTGTCGAGCATCGTCTCAAACTTGCGGACCAGCAGCATGTCGTAGTAAGCCCTGATAAGGCGTTCCTTACCGTAGAGTTTGAGCTCCTTCTTGAAATCACTCTGGTACTGGTTGACAGGAATGGAAGGGGTGGCGATTGTCTGTTTCTCTCTCAGTTGTTTCGGGTCGAAAGGTAACGTTTTGGACATATGAGTAAACTCCTTAAAGTTGTTCCTACAGTGTGTGGTCAAGTGCGAAACAAGCATCCTTGATGAGCTCGGACACACTTGGGTGAGGGAATACAATTTCCTTGACGTCCTGGATGCGCAGTTCGGCCTCAATAATGGCCGCCGCCCCCCAGATCATCTCGCTGCTGTAGGGTCCCAGCAGATGGACGCCCACTATGACATTGGTCTCAGAGCTGGCAATAACTTTCACCAACCCACCGGCACGCTTTCCCTGTTCGGCAAGGAATCTTCCGTTGGAGCGCATCTGGGTCGTATGGCTCTTGATGGCAATACCCCTCTTTGCTGCCTCTGTTTCAGTAAGACCACAGCCGGCAGCCTCAGGATTTGAGTAGACTGCCCAGGGGATGGCGTTGTAGCGCATCCTCTGTTTGGTTGTGCCAAAGATATTGGAAATGGCCACTTCAGCCATTCTGGAGGCACTATGGGCCAGAAGGGATTTTCCATTGACATCCCCGATCGCGTAAACATTGGCTATGTTGGTCTGTAGCTGCTCATTTACAACTACCCCAGAGCGCCCAATGTCGAGCTTCAGGTTCTCAAGGCCGCCCACATTAGGCCTGCGTCCGACACTCATCAGAACAAGCTCTGATTCCAAGTCCTGCTTGGCACCTTTTGCATCGGTGAAGAGAACCCCGTCAGGAGTAACTTCCTCTACCTTGCACCCAAGCTTGAAATTGACACCCTTCAATTCGCGACGCATCATCTTGGCAAAGTCAGCATCCATCATGGGGAGGATCTCATCCATCATCTCGATGACAGTCACCTTGGTCCCTATCATGGAGAAGTAGGAGGCGAACTCCACCCCGATGACTCCCCCACCTATTATGGTGAGGCTTGCAGGTACCTTCTCAACAGAAAGTATCTCATCACTGGTCAGCACATGAGAGAGCTTGCCACCTGGGATGGGAGGGACGAACGGCGAAGACCCGGTGGCAACTATCAGAAAGTCACCCTTGTATACGGTCTCTCCCACCTTAACTGTGTGTGGATCAACAAAAATGGCTTCACCAAAGACAGTCTCCACCTTGTTTGACTTCATCAAAAAGCCGATACCACCACGCAGAGTCTCCACAGTATCCTGCTTCCAAGCCATGGCCTTCTCAAGGTTGTAGCCCACCGATTGTGCCTCAAGGCCAAACCTCTCCCCTTCAAGTGCATGCTTGTGCTGTTTTGCACCATTGAGAAGGCTCTTGGTGGGAATACAGCCCCAGTTGGTGCAGACACCACCTAGGAAGCCCTTTTCAATGAGAAGGACCTTCTTCCCCAATGCTCCTGCGCGTTCTGCAGCGACATAGCCACCAGGGCCCGAACCAACTACTATAAGATCGTACATTTCCATTAAAAACTCCTACAATGCCAATAAAAGGTCAATCGAAGCGATATTCTCCATCAGTGCCTTCAAGAATCGTGCTGCATCAGCACCATCGACCGCCTGATGGTCCATAGTAAGGGAGAGCCCGATATGCGGAACAAAGGAGATGGTACCATCCTTGGCCTCAACAGGCTTGGGGATGATGGTCCCGACACCGAGAATTGCAACCTCAGGTACATTCAGTACAGGAGTGAACGCCTCGATACCGAAGGATCCGACATTGCTTACCGTAAAGGTACTGCCACTGAGCTCTTCAGGCGTTGCCGAACCATCATTACACTTGGCTACCAGGCGCTTCACTTCGACAGAGATTGCTTTCAGGCTCAAGCTCTGGCTTTCACGAATGACAGGTACCAGCAGACCACGCTTTGCGTCGGTAGCCATCCCAAGATGGACTGAGGAGAACTGCAAAATCTTATCCCCAAGGAAGTGTGCGTTAAAGGCCGGGAACTGGGTAAGCGTCCTGGAGACTGCAAACAGCACCAGGTCGTTCAAAGTGACAGATGAGAGGCCGAGCTCTGGCTTGCTTGCCTTGAAGCCTGAGCGCAAGCGCTTCATGGCAGTGGCATCAGCAAAGGCATGCAGTGTCAGCTGGCATGTTCCCTGTATGGAAGCCATCATTCTACGGGCAGTCACCTTTCTGACTCCCTTTACAGGAATTTCAGTGACTGTGCCTTCAACAACAGGTGAAGAGGAAGGAGAAGCAGAAGCGACAGCTTCTGTTTTGGCAAGGTCTGAAGCAAGGACACGTCCCCCGATACCACTTCCCACCTTGGGAGCAAGGAGGCCTTCCTTGAGGGCAGCTTGCTTAGCTGCGGGGGTAAGAGGCTGTGAGATGGCACCGAGCACATCGCGCTCGATGACCCTGCCCTTTGGTCCTGTTGCAGAAAGGGAGGAAACGGGAATCCCAAGCGAGGATGCAAGGTTCCTTGCCCTTGGGCTCGAGCCGACCGCCGTCTGGCTTGTGGCAAGATCTAAGGCTACAGGAGTAGCTTTCTTATCTTCTTGTGCTGGCTCTTTCTTTTGCTCTGAAGCATCGGTTTCATCGGAGGAAGCAGTCACTTCAACCTTCTCACCCTTCTCACCAACCACGGCGATGACTTCCATTACAGGAGCTTCCTCACCCACGGCAAAGAGCAATGCCAGTACGGTACCCTCTGCTGTTGACTCGACATCGATGACTGACTTATCTGTCTCTGCTGAACAGAGCACATCGCCGATGGACACCTGGTCCCCGACCTGCACATTCCATTCAACAATAATACATGACTCTACTGTGTTTCCTTGTTTGGGCATTACAACCTGTTGTGCCATACTCTCTCTTCTCCTCTATCGGGCTATTATGACCTCGACTCCCAACTCTTCGAGCTGGGCTATCAGGTCTTGGGGAAAACCACTGTCTGTGACAATGGTATCAATATCCTGTACTCTCATGATCCGGACAAAGCCCCTTTGGCCCACTTTTGATGAGTCAACACAGAGCACACGCCTTGTTGCCTGGGCACACATGCGCTGCAACACCTGGGCATTCTCTATGAGGGAGGTGGTCAGACCATGTTCGACTGTAATGCCGTCGGTCCCGAAAAAGGCCGTCGACACATGGTAGCTCTCTATCTGACTGATGGCTACCGGCCCGACCAGGGCTTCTGCCTGAGGGCGATACTCCCCACCCACAAGGGTTATGTCCAACATGGGGTTGGCCCTTCCATAGGGGAGCAAAAGTGTAGAATTAGTCACCACCTTAATGTACTTCATGCCAAAGAGATGTCTGGCAATGAGCGAGCAGGTGGAACCGTTTGAGATCATAATGAAGTCGCCGTCCGAGACGAGGTCTGCCGCCGCTTTTGCGATGAGTTCCTTCTGTGCTGTATTGGATGAATCACGCAGCGAGGACTGGGGAGAAGAAGCTGCAATTACCCTTCCATGGGAACGGACGACCAGACCCTTGGAGTCAAGATCACGAAGATCTCCCCTAATGGTCACAGCCGATACCCCGAGCTCCTCACTGAGCCTGGTTACGGGATATTCCTCACCACTACGAAGCAGTTCAAGAATTGTAGCTTCTCTGGGAGAAATTCCCACCATGTGCATCACCCCTCTTTCAAATTCCTTTCGTATTACTTTCGATTGTATTACTAATCGGTGACAATATCAAGGGAAAATGAAAGATACTTCTCAATCCATATGAAAAACTTCCTCTAGGGGAATGGATACTGGACTGTTGTCCTCATGGGTTTCCATAAGGGGGGCCATATGGGCCCACCACTTCTGAACTATGGGATTAGTCCCTAAGCTTTGGGACCCACTTCCTCCTCGCGTACGTTGGAAGGCAAAGAGAAAGTTTGTGCTCTCATCAAAATAGATTGAGTAGTCATATACCCCACTCTCGGCGAGCAAGGCCTTGAGTTCTGGCCAAATGGCGGCATGCCGCTTTTGGTACTCCTCTTTACACCCCTCTTTCAGCTTCATCACAAACGCCTGCCTGTTGTCCATATCAGAGACCTCCATGCTGCATCCTGAGCTTACGGTTGGCCTTATACAGATCCAATAACCTCGGAAGCAGAACAGCTGTAATCAACAGCGATCCGATGACAATGGTCATGACGGTTCCTGAGAACTTCAAGAGGCCCATGCCAAACTTCAAGTAACCAACCAAGAGAGAGCCGATAAAGACACCAAAGACCGTTCCCCGTCCACCAGTGATGGCGACACCTCCCAAAACAACAAGGGTGATGATTTCCAAATCCCATCCGGTAGCAATGTTCGACCTGACCGAAAGGATGCGGCTGGCGAGCAGGACTGCAGCAATGCCACAGAAGAGCCCGGTAAGGGTGTAGTTCAGAATCCGCGTCCGACGGACGTTGATACCGGAAAACCTTGCTGTCTCAGCACTGTTTCCTATTGCATAGAGACGCCTTCCGTAGGCTGTCTTGTGAAGGACAAAGAAGAATACCAGCATCAGAGCCAGATAGAGGGCGAAGGCAAAGGGAATGATGGTACCGGGGATGAACTCCTGCCCAAAGAAACTGAAGCCTTCGGGATACTTGGTACAGGCCTTCTCTCCAAGCATGCCTGTGGCTATTCCGCGGTAGATGCTCTGGGTTGCCAGCGTCACGGCGATTGACGGCATATTCAGGCCGGTGATGAGCAGGCCGTTTATCAGACCGGCCACAGCGCCCACAAGCAAGGATAGCACGATAAGCGAGGGGATGCTCAAACCCTTGAAATTCTTAAGTTGTGAACATTGGTGAGAATTCCAAAAACCAACAAAAAAGCATCATTTCAGCCAGAAACTAAGAGGTAAAAGGCTTTTTCTTATCTTCGAGAGAAAGATTCAGCAGTTTAGGCTCGATATAGCCTAAAATTCGAGAGAAATGCCCACTCATGAATAATCTTGGGAGGCAATTTCAAAATAGATTTTGAAAGCCTTCGGATGAATAAATATGCAGATTTGCTTGACTAGATTCAGCAGCACAGGGACTCAAGATTATTTGTGTATTTTAGCGAGATATTTGAACGTAAGTCCTTTGCATATATATATAAAAAAGAACCCTCTTCAGGTATGATCTAGTTACCACACCAAACAACCAGAAAAGAAGTTCGTTTTATATGACACATTCTACACCAGCCGCCTTCGGGCTTCAATCCCTGCTGTTTTCACAGGATGACTTGTCGTCATGCTTTTTCAGAAGGCCCACTGACCGCGAGCTCGAGTTCATGTCCTTTTTCCATTCCCTGCGGTCGTTGCTTTCATCTGATGAAGTCAGTCAGCTACAC
Organism: Sphaerochaeta sp.; assembly: GCA_016342655.1. Lineage (GTDB taxonomy): Bacteria > Spirochaetota > Spirochaetia > Sphaerochaetales > Sphaerochaetaceae > Sphaerochaeta. The sequence continues at coordinate 14,334 of JAEINL010000034.1, forward strand.
AGGTACCACATCAAGGGAAGGACCGGTTATGACCTCATTACCATGCTCGGGATCCAGCTGCTGAAGATCCACTATAGGCAGCCGACCATGAAGGAGACGCTTCTTCTCCTGCAGGAGAATGAGAACCTCAGGGAGATTTTGGGCATCAGCCAGGTACCCAGCACTGCATCAGCGAGCAGGCTGGCCAGGAAGGTTGGAAAAGTTGTAAAGCCAACAATCCTTCATGAAAGGGTGATACAAGCCTATAAAGAGGGGATGAACCGGACAGTGGGGCACCTTTCCATAGACAGTACCACAATCCAGGCGAGGGAAAAGCCTTTTGTTAGGGCAAAGGAAGTAGTCACACCTGCCACACCTGCCACCCAAAAGAAAAGAGGGCGCAAAAAGAAAGGTTCGCCCGAAGAGAGGGCATACCTTGAGGAAAAGGCCGAGACACAACGGAAAAAACGTGAATATCTCGAGGAATCACCAGGAAAGTCCCTTTCGGAGCTTGAAATGAGGTGCTCCATGACTGCAAAACAGAACTCAAAGGGCAAGAGACAGTGGTTCATAGGCTATAAGGCCCATCTCGCAACTGATGATTTCGGCGTGACAATCGCCTTTACCGTAACTGGAGCATGTGTCCATGACTGCAAGGTTGCCGTCCCGCTCATGAAAACGGCGAGCCAACGCACAGATTTCTTCTACGCACTTATGGACAAGGGCTATCTCAAAGCGGACATCAATGCCTATGCTGACATGATCGGACGGAAGGTCATCATTGACCAGAGGGCCCACAGAAGTGTTGCCGACCTACCGATGGAGAAGGCCTATGCCGCAAGATACAGGGCAAGAACGACTGTGGAGCGGAGTAACAGCGAACTCAAGGACGGCTTTCTTCCCGACAAGATATATAGGAAAGGTAGCCATGCAAGGTATGACATCGAGCTGGCAATCCTGATGACTACCATGAAGAAAGTTTGGAAAATGCTGCTGTTGAAGGAAGAATCCAAAGCTACAAAAGCATCCTGAACAGGAGCAAGAATTGAAATTATGAGCCTCTAAATCCAGGAGAGGCTCCATAGCCATACCCAAGCAAAGGGATTCCTGTGGCGGTCTTCTCAAGTATTGCCCAGTTCAGTAGAAACACAAGGAAGAATCTCAGCACTTCTCATACTCTGCATGTATATGCAGGTATTTTTGAATATTTATAAACATGCTACAGCATTTTGAAATTGCCTCTTGGGTCTAAATATTTACTTTTAGGCTGTTTTTCTTGAAAAACACCCTTTATTGGAGAATTTGGTACGACAAGATAAAATCGTGCTATAAATTGATTATTCTGTTAAGGTGGAATTTCAAAAAGATGGTAACCTAAGCTTATGCCTTAAGACAAAAAAGCTTGTAATTGCTGGTTTTTAGTATGGTTTGTATTCTGCATAGCATAATGCTTTGTTTGCAGAAATGTGAGTTTACCTACACTGAATTTTGGTTTACTAGGTTATTTGAATAACCTATATAGAAAAAGGGAGGATATATATGTTGAAAAAAGTAGCTACACTTCTACTCATTTCGTTGATTCCGTTTACACTGTTTGCTGCGGGACAACAAGAAACCGCCAAAGAGGAAGGGCCTATAATCCTGACCTATTTGGCTTCAAGTGGTAGTGACCAGTTGAAGGCAAGAGCAGCAGCCGAAGGTTTTATGGCACGCAATCCTGACATAAAAATCGAACTTGAGCTTCGCCCAGGTGGAGGTGATGGGGATAACATCGTCAAGACACGCTTGGCAACTGGAGAAATGAATGATGTGTTCTTCTATAATGCCGGTTCGCTCTTGCAGGCACTCAATCCGAGCGAAACCTTGATTGATCTTGCAGACGAGCCCTTCATGGACATGGTTGATGAAGCTTTCAAGATGACTGTATCCCAGAATGATGCTGTGTATGGTGTTCCCAACCAAACCGCTATGGGTGGTGGAATTCTCTACAACAAGAAAGTCTATAAAGAACTGGGACTGAACGTTCCCAAGACTTGGGCTGAGTTTGCCGCTAATAATGAGAAAATCAAGAAAGCAGGCATCACTCCTGTTATCGCCACCTATGGTGATAGTTGGACCAGCCAGCTCTTCGTATTGGCAGACTACTACAATGTACAGGCTGAAGTTCCAAATTTTGCACAGTTGTACACTGAGAACAAGATCAAGTATGCCAACACACCTGCAGCCATCAAGGGTTTTGAACACCTGAAAGAAGGCTACGACAAGAGTTGGTACCAGAGCGGATATGCTACAGCAAAGTATGACCAAGGTCTAGCAATGCTGGCAAACGGCAAGGGAGCTCACTACCCGATGCTCTCCATGGCTTTGGGCAACATCACCGCAAACTGGCCTGAGAAAGCCGAGGACATTGGTTTCTTTGCACAGCCTGGCCAGAGTGCTGACAAGAATGGAGCAACCATCTGGATGCTATCTGCAAACTATGTACCACAGACAACCACTGGAGCAAAACTTGAAGCAGTAAAGCGCTTCCTTGCATACACCGTTTCCCCGGAAGGTATTGCTGACATGAACAAGGAAGTTTCTCCTGCCGGTCCATACTTGGTAATTGGTGCAGAACTTCCTGAGGACGTGCTTCCTGCAGTCAAGGACATCTCCGGTTATATTGATGCTGGAATGTCTGCTCCTGCACTCGAGTTCCTTTCTCCTGTCAAGGGACCTAGACTTGAGCAGTTCTGTGTTGCAGTAGGGACTGGACAGATGAGTGCGATGAACGCTGCGATCAACTACGACAAGGACGTCATCAATCAGGCGAAGCAGTTGGGTCTTGCAGGCTGGTAAGATTATTAGATTGTTTCAACCATCCCTTTGCGGATAAGGGATGGTTGTTCACATCAATGGAGGAACTCATGAATAGGAATACCACACAGCTAGGTTTGCTGAAGACCTACCCGAACTGGTTCTATCTTCCTGCAATCATTACCTTTACCATTTTTTTTGTGTTCCCTACTCTGTCGGCTTTCTATTTCAGTCTGACTCGGTGGACTATCTTTGATGCAACGTTTATCGGTTTTGAAAACTATGTTTCGTTCTTGTCAGACCAGATGCTTTCTATTGGTTTGAAGAACACTTTCATCTACGCATTTCTCACCAGTGGGATCAAAACAATCCTCGCATTGCCGCTTGCAGTCATACTCACCTCAAGTATCCGCTTCAAAGGGTTCTATCGGAGTGTAGTTTTCTTCCCGGTCTTAGTGAGCACCATTGCGGTTGGAATCACATTTTCCATTCTTATGCAACCCAATTCGGGATTATTCAATGTCATACTCGGTTCAATGGGACTGCCCGAGCCAGACTGGCTTGGAAGCCCAAAATTGGCGCTATTCTCCGTCATTTTTGTTGATGTCTGGAAAGGTATCGGTATCGCAACTATTATCTATATGGGAGGTATACTTGCCATTCCACAGGATTATTTCGATGCCATGAAGCTGGAAGGCGGCTTCTGGCTTAGGTTCCGTTATGTGATCATCCCTTTGGTAAGAAACTCTACTTTTACCGTCATTCTCCTTTCTTTCATCGGAGGCCTCCGTTCCTTCGACCTGATCTGGGTCATGACCGGTGGCGGCCCTGGGTTTGCCTCTGATGTGTTGACCAGTGTAATCTATAAACAATACCAAGCAGGATTCTACGGGCTATCGACCGCAGGGAATGTCATCCTTTTCATCATGGTAACAATCTTGGTGTTTCCTCTGAGACAATTTTTCAACACTCGGGAGATTGAGCTATGAGATCCAGGAAAGAACAAGTAACTTATACCCTTTTCAACGTGCTGGTCTTCTTCTTTTTGACCATCATCTTCATTGTCCCTTTCGTTTACATTATCTTGATGGCTTCCATGAGTAGCAAGGAAGCTGCGTTGCTTCACTTCAATCTACCAGCAAAGAACCTCTTTCTGCAAAATCTCAAGGAGGTCATTTCCTATGGGGATTATCGCATGTTCCGCGCACTGCTGAACAGTACTACCCTCACCGTCTGTTCGGTAACATTGGTCGTGATGTTTGGCACACTCTTTGCCTTCGTCGCACAGCGAAAGAACGACAAGACAGCATCGCGGTTGATGTCCCTCTTGATTATTGGGTTGATGATTCCCCCGGCAGTGGTTCCCACTATCTTCCTACTGCAGAACATGAACATTTACAAGACGATGTTTGGCATGATTATGATAGACGTGGCCCTGTTTATGCCATTTGCAACCTTGATATTCAGAACAGCAATGGCTACCATTCCCCGCGACCTCGATGAGGCGTCATTCATCGATGGGGCAACACCACTAACCATCTTTTTTTCGGTGATTTTGCCCTTGCTCAAACCGGCGATCGTGACAGTGGTCGTCACCATTTCTGTGAACATCTTCAATGACTTCGTCGGCCCGTTATACTTCCTGCCTGGAGCAAAGAACATTACAGCTCCCCTCACGCTGTATTCGTTCATCAGCCAGTTCAGCACCCAGTGGAACTTGTTGTTTTCCAATGTTGTGGTTGTAAGTATTATCCCTTTAATCATTTTCATATTCTTCCAGCATCAGCTGGTGGCAGGCATGATGGGCGGAGCCATAAAAGGCTGACAAATGGTATTGGCTGCAAGTCTGGCTTGCATAGAGAATAAAAACAATCATGGAGTAGAGGTATGGCAACAGTCTTAAAGCTACAAGTAAACTATCTCAATTGTGTCGTTGGACTCACTGAGGAACCACAATTTTCTTGGGTCATCGACACCCCATTTCGGAATTGTCGACAGAAGCAATATCAAATACAGATAGCCGATGAACCATCGTTTACATCGCCTTTCTTCGATACATACCTAGTGCAAAGCAGTGCTTCTGCACAGGTCCGCATATCTGGGTTCATCCCAGAGGAAGGAATAATCTACTGGGCACGGGTACGGGTAGTCACCGAATCTGACGGAGAGGGTGTTTCCACCAGTGCTTTTAGCAAAAGCACCACAATCCTTGGCGGTTTAAAAAATCCGGACTCTTTGAAAGAGCATTTCATTACCGCAGAATCGGAAGAGGATATCAAACTTTCCAAGGGTACATACCTGAGAAAAGCAATTACCCTTAAAAAAGTGGTGAAGTCGGCAGTAATCTTCTCCACTGCACAGGGAGTCTACAAGTTGCACCTCAACGGGAAGAAAGTTTCTGATGACCAGCTTGCCCCTGGATGGACAAGCTATGACCATCGAGTGCTCTACCAGAGCTATGATGTGACTGACCAGCTCTTCCTTGGGGAAAATGTGCTTGGTGCCCATCTGGGTTCGCTCTGGTACAAGGGAACACTCAGTTTTTTAAAGATCCACAACTTTTATGGCGAATATGCATCTTTCTCATTGCGACTCGACATTCAGTATACTGATGGAAGCAAGGATACTATCTACACAGATGAGAGCTGGAAAGGCAGTTACAGCCCAGTATTGAACTCACAGCTCTATGAAGGGGAGACCTATGATGCATCACTCGAACAGAAAAATTGGGATACGAGGGGATTTGATGACCGAGCGTGGCACAACGCTCGGATTGTTGCTTGTACTGTCGAACATGTTGAAGCACAGGTAGGTTCGGCTGTAGAACTGCAGGAGGTAATTGCGCCCACACTCGCTTTCTACACTCCCAAGGGTGAACGGGTGATCGACTTCGGACAAAATATGAGCGCATTGCCCGAGGTCAGGGGACAGGGAAAAGCTGGAGATACCATCATCCTTAGGTGTTTTGAAGTGTTAGACAAGGACGGAAACGTCTACACTGACAACCTGCGCAGGGCTGAACAAAGAATTACCTACACTATCAAGGATGACAATCCATTTGTGTACCGACCCTATTTTACTTTCTTCGGGTTCCGCTTCATCCATGTAGAATCGTTTTCAGGACGTGCAGATATTGACAATTTCAAAGCATATGTCATTCACTCTACTATGGAACAGACAGGGAGCTTTGTATGTTCCAACTCAGATCTTAACCAGCTACAACACAATATCCTGTGGGGCCTGAAGAGCAATTTTGTTGATGTACCTACTGACTGCCCCCAACGTGATGAGCGTCTCGGCTGGACAGGGGATGCACAAATTTTCTGCCGGACGGCCAGCTACAATGTTAATACCTACACCTTCTTTAAAAAATGGCTTAGGGATCTTGCCCTTGATCAGACTGAGGATGGAGGGGTTCCGCATGTCGTGCCCGATGTACTGTATAAGTATCCTTTCGACAACTGGTTACTCAACAAGGGTACTCATTCAGCAGCTGCGTGGGGTGATGCAGCGATTATCAACCCTTGGGTGCTTTATCTGACTTTCGGCGATATAGCTATATTGGAAACACAGTATGAGAGCATGAAGGGCTGGATTGATTTCATGAAGCACCATGCCAAGAATAACATCTGGAACTACAAACTCCAGTTCGGTGACTGGGTTGCCTTGGATGCTGAAGAGGGAAGTTACTTTGGTGCTACTCCCAACGAATTGACCTGTACAGCATATTATGCATACTCCACAAACCTATTCGTGAAGATTTCCAGGGTCTTGGGAAAAGAGGAAGTGGCAAAGCAGTACGAAACTCTGTACAACCAGATTGTCCAGACGTTCCAACAGACATTCTTCGCGCCTGATGGTACGATGACTGCCCAAACCCAGACTGCCCACATCCTAGCCCTGCATTTTAACCTTGCCCCCAAACAGTTCGTAGAAAATACTGTGGAGAACCTGAAAAAACTACTCGCAGAGCATGATGGACATTTGGTGACTGGCTTTGTCGGTACTCCGTACTTCTGCCATGCGCTCTCTTCCAACGGATGCTTGGATGAAGCCTATGAGCTGTTGCTCAAAGATGACTTCCCTTCTTGGCTCTACCAGGTGAGGAAAGGCGCCACTACCGTGTGGGAACACTGGGATGGCATTAAGCCTGACGGATCAATGTGGAGCCCCAATATGAATTCGTTCAACCACTACGCCTACGGAGCTATAGGTGAGTGGTTGTATCGGGTCGTAGCCGGTTTGGAAATCGACGAGAAGGCACCTGGGTATAAACATGCAATCATCGCTCCCAGGATTGGGGGAAATCTCACTTGGGTACAGGCAGGATATCAGTCCATATATGGAGAGGTTGGCGTAAGCTGGGAACGAGAAGACAAGACGAACATCATTGCCTTGGAAGTGAAGGTTCCCGCAAATACCACTGCAAGCATTCGCTTGTTGGATGGAGCATCACTGATTTATGGTGATACACTGTCCTTCGTTGAGCATGATACCATCCTTGAGGCCGAAGCAGGTTCAGGGGTGTATACAATTCGTTATGCGTTGAGTACATAGCCTCAGAAAAATACTACTTTATTGGCTATAATGATGCAAGGTGGGGGATATTTATTCTCTCCAACACATTTATTGCAGGATAATTCAAGTTTGGAGAATGTGTTGTCGGTATACCGAGCATTGCCCAAAGTTGGCAGATATGAGAAATAGGGGAGGTGCTGAGTATGAACTCACGTGAGCGTATATTATCAGTCCTGACTGGCGAAAAGAGTGATCATGTCCCTTTTGACATTTGGTACACCCCAGAGATAAAGCGTCAGCTGATGGACTACTATTCTGTTTCTGATGAACAGCAGTTGTGGCGCTTACTGAAGATTGACAAGATTGTAATGCTTGATGCTCCGTATCAAGATTTGCCAGAACCTGAAATAGATAGTGATGGGCTTCAAATTACTGTAAATGAATGGGGCAGTGGAATACGAACCATAGCACATAGTTCAGATGGATCTTATGAGGAGGTTGTCTTCTTTCCACTGGCAGAGGCTGAAACAATTGAAGCTATAGAAGCCCACACTTGGCCTGATCCTAACAGATTTGACTATCACCATCTCTTAGATAGATGCAATATGCATAATGAATGGGTTCGGATGCTCTCGTTCGTTTAGCTCTTTGAAATATATTGCAAACTACGCCCTATGGATCTCTCCTTGATGGATCTCTATGTAGAGCCGGAACTCGCCGATCACATCATCAATAAAATTTTTACCATTCAAAAGGAGTACATTGAAAAAGCTTTTGAGGTCTGCGGTGATGCAATAGATATCGTGTATTTGTCCGATGATATGGGCATGTAGGACCGACAATTGATATCGGTTGAAGTGTGGGAGGCTCGCTTTGGTGAGCCGTATCGCCAGTTGATCGAGTTGATTCACTCCAAGGGAGCCTATGTATTTTATCATTCTGACGGGGCAGCCTTTCCGATTATTGAACGGATGGTTGATTTAGGAGTCGATATCATCAATCCTATACAACATGCATGTCCTGGTATGGAGCGTGAGCATCTAATTGAGGCTTTTGGATCAAGGGTTGCTTTTCATGGAGCTGTAGAAAACCAACAGGTGCTTCCTTTTGGAACGCCTGAAGAGGTGGTCAATGAGGTGCTCCTTGATATCAAGACGCTTGGAGCGCATGGGCGCTATATATGTGCATCGTGTCATAATCTCCAACCGGGAACTCCTCTTGAGAATATTCTTGCACTCTACATGTGTGACCGTTCTTGGTGAATTAGTTCAAGGTTCTCTGGTGATCATGGGCAGTGGTATGGTTACCATGCAGCCATGATTTGGTACCAAATTGACAAATATTGAATAGTCTGGGCCATAGAGACGTAATCGCGTTTGGATATTACGCAGTCCTGTATGATTGAGTTCATCGGTTTCAAATTCATCTTTGATTATAGCTCTGTTTTCGACGTGTAGTGGTTTTATCTTGCAACTTGATCTTGGAGCCTTCAGACTGGGGGCCAAATCACAAAGTAAAGACACAATAGGTGAGAAGGCATAGGAGCAATCTTTTCTACCAACCGAAAAGGAATCACTACACTTCGCAAACAGAGCCTTTTTTTACCGGATATTCCGGTTTAATAATGCCATGATATCCAAGACCCAATACTATGATAAACATTGATAATCAGATAAGAAAAACTAGAAACCTTTTTCTCTACCTTATACTATCAGTTCATACTCACTGAGCTCCTATATTTCTCAACCTCCCAATTGCGTATAAAATCAATCATAGCCTCGTCCATAAACTGAGGCCCACCAAAACTCTCTGAATAGACACTCACACTCACGGTATCAAGGAAGAGAGGAAGCGGTTTCTCCCCTACCGAGAATACGCCGGTGTTCTGTACACAGATGATCTTCGGCTCATTGCCATAAAGCTTCTCATACTCACCGAAGGCCGCTTCAACTGACGCTCCCTCATCCACCCAAAGTGGCTTGAAGCCGCTGTAGACAATGTGGTCGGGTGTAAAGGAAGAAGCGACTGGAGCGAAGGCCTTTTCAGAGACAAGGTAGCGAGCGATCTCCTGGTTCAGAACAGAGGCAATCTTCTTGCCTGTAAGCTTCTCCAAGGTAGAAGCGATTGCTGTTCGCTTTTTCTCGTCCATGATAAGGGGCGTGAAGTCTGGCTTGCGGACGAGCTGTTCTTCAATGGTCCTGAGAATTGTATCGTATAGGGTAGAAATTTCCTCAAGGCTCTCTTCTCCCACAAACACCCCATGGTTCTGCAGGAATATCACATTGGCAATCTTGCCAGTCTTTTCCTGTAGCAAGGCCAACCGCTCTCGAACTATCTTTGCAAGAATAAAGCCCGGCTTGACCAGCTCGATCCAGAGGGCTTCGGGGAAAAGCCGTGCACTAGAGGACTCCCCTTCTACGGAGCAGGTTATCCCATTGACCAAAGCGGGATGGAGATGCACCACGTAGGTAAAGGGAAGCAGGGCATGCAGCAGTGCCTCTACCGAAGGACGGGCAGTCTCTCCCTCCAAACGGCAGGCCATCATATCCTTGAGCACCTCTTCCTCCCGCTCATCGTCATCGGTTGAGTAGGTGTTTTCCCAAATGCTCTCCATGCTGGCAAGATCCATCCGTACGAATCCTTTCGCCTTGATGGTTGCAAGCTCCATCCCTGATGCCTTCACATACAGAACCCCATCCTTCTTATAGGAGGTGTTGCCTCCCCCAAGAAGGACAAAGCCTTCATCACTGCCATAACGATGGGACTCTGAGAGCAGCTTCTCTATACTCATGCTCGATCTCCTAACACATCTGTCTCATACTGCCCGACCAGATTGATGAGATCATCATCCAAAGCAATACCGTTTATTCGGCAGAACTCATCCCAGACAAAGCCAAAGGGCAAGGTGCTCTGCTGTTCGAGCAACGCCATCTTGGCATAGCCATTATCAGTCTCTTCATACCGAACAAGGAGGTCCAAGGGCTGGAGCATAGCAAAAAGTAGGGCCTTTCTCATGGCTCTGGTGCCGGTTACCCAAGCACCTACGCGGTTGATCGAGGCATCAAAGAAGTCAAGGCCTATATGGGTGGTGGCGAGCTTGCCGCTGCGCACCAGCTCTTCTGCCACCATCTTTACCTTGTCATTGAACAGCACGACATGGTCACTGTCCCAGTGCAGGGGTCGGCTTATATGCAACAGCATCTCATCATCAAAGAGTAGGATGGAAGAGATTTTGTCCGAGATATCCTCTTCAGGATGGAAATGCCCCATATCGATGCAGAGCATCTTCTTATTTCGAATGGCATAGTTCATGTAGAACTCATGTGAGCCTACGACAAAGGCTTCACTACCTATGCCGAACAGCTTGGTCTCCAAGGCATCGACCATCTCGCTCTTGGGGTACTCTATGGCGAAGATTTCGTCGAGTGACTCCTTGAGGATGGAGCGGTAGCCGAACTTGTCGACTGTCAGGTTCTTTGCCCCATCCGGAATCCAGGTATTGAGAATGCAAGGGCTCTTCTGCTCCCGCCCGATCCAGGCGGCAATTCTTCTGCAACGTTTCTCATGTTCCAGCCAGAAGGTGCGAATCATCTCATCCTTGCTGGCTAGGGTATAGCCGTCATCTGCAAGAGGGTGACTGAAAAAGGTCCCGTTGAAGTCAAGATGGACATTATTTCTCTTTGCCCAGTCTACCCACCCCTGATAGTGCTTCTCCTCTATCTGATCGCGGTCTATAAAGGTGGGACCGAACTCACCATAACTTGCATGGAGATTCAGTCGGTGCTTTCCAGGGACTAGGGAGAGTACCTTTTCCAAGTCAGATCGAAGCTCGCTGATATTCCTTGCCTTGCCTGGATAGTTTCCTGTGCTTTGGATCCCTCCTCCAGCTAAGGTTGCGTCGGGCTTTTCAAAACCGCCGACATCATCACCCTGCCAACAATGGATGGCTATGGGAACAGAGGCCAATTCTGCAAGAATAGTATCAGTATCGACGCCATACTTGGCGTATGCTTCTTTTGCAATCTCATAGGTGTTCATACTTGTGTCTCCTGTGTATAAGTCTGACATCTTTTTGAAAATCCACCTTGACAGAATAATCAAATTATAGCACGATTTTATCATGTCATACCAAATTCTCCAAGAAGGGGTGTTTTTCAAGGAAAACAGCCTAAAAGTAAAGGTAATGCTTCGCGACCCGGAGATACCCTATCCCTTACATAGTCACGATTTTTATGAACTGGTGGTTGTGGTTTCTGGCAGGGGAAAGCACCTTACTGAAACCGGTGAACATCCTATTGGTGAAGGTTCAGTCCTGTTTATACGACCGGGGATACTGCATGGGTATGACAAGATAGACAACCTTAGGTTATATAATATTTTACTTGGAACCGAGGTGTTCTCGAGAGATATCTCTGACCTATCAGAGATGCCTGGCTTCAAAACATTTTTCTTGCAGCCTGAAGATAATATTCCCATGTGCAAGCTTACCAGCTATCAGCTGACCGAGACCATATTCCTCTTACGGGAAATAAAGGCAGAGAGCGAACGCCTGGATTTTGGCAAGGGATCTTCAGCCATGGCCTATGCAAAGATCCTGCAGCTGGTCATCAAGATAGCCAGAACCCAAAACCCAAAACCCAAGACCTCCGTACGGACTACAGCAGCGAGGCTTGAGCCGATCATGGGCTTCATTGAGCAGAATCTGAACAGATCCCTGACGCTTGAGGAGCTGGTATCTGTAGCAAACATGAGTGCAAGCACCCTGAATAGGCAGTTCAAGGCCTATACAGGATGGTCTCCTGTGGAGTTTCACATCCACAGGAGAATAGCCTATGCCTGTTCACTCATCCTCAAGCGGGAGATGAGCATCGAGGAACTATCCGAAGCAACGGGCTTTTCAGATGCAAACTACTTTTCGCGTCAGTTCCGTGCTCACATGGACATGAGCCCCAAACAATATAAGAAGCTGTGGACAGGACCGAGAAGCTAGACCACAACCCCTTTCTTCAGCAACACATTGGCATATAGGGCTTTCTCTCCAGTGGCCACAATGGCATAGGCGTGTTTGGACCGTTCATAGAACGCATAGCGATCGATAAAGGTAAATGCTTTGAAAGCAGGGTCCCCTTGCTTGGCAATCTTCTCATACTCTGCCCAGATGGGGGTCCCAACCGTATCACCAGGAACTTTTTCCATAAGCACTGCGTTGTCAGCAGCATAGGTATCCAGGGGGAACAGCTGCAGGATAGCTTTGAGAATCGATGGGACATCATGGCCGTCAAGCCGGATGACACGATCATTCATGGAAGCGGCAGGGTAGTTTCCGTCCCCGATGACCAGTTCATCCCCATGGCCCATTTCCATAAGGACCTTCAACAGTTCAGGACTCAGTATTGATGGAATGTTTTTTAGCATGGCAGACTCCTTGTAGAAGAAAATTTGTTGCAATAAAGCGAATCACATGCAATACTGCACATGATGTAAACGATTACATTTCTCATAATATACCAAGGGGGACCATATGGCAAATGTTTCTGATAACAAAATGATCAAGGCAGAAAGGCGCTATGCTGGAGCTCTTCCTAAAATTGGGATAAGGCCCACTATTGATGGAAGGCAGCGAGGAGTGCGAGAGTCACTGGAAGAACAGACCATGAACATGGCAAGGTCAGCAGCCAAGCTCATTAGCGACAATGTACGACACAGCACAGGAGAACGTGTGGAGTGTGTCATCTCTGACTCCACCATCGGCGGGGTACGTGAAAGTGCCGATTGTGCAGAAAAGTTTGCCAGAGAAGGGGTGAGCATAACCCTGACGGTCACCCCTTGCTGGTGCTATGGAACAGAGACCTTCGATTTTGATCCTCTCACCGTCAAGGCTGTATGGGGCTTCAATGGGACAGAGCGCCCAGGGGCTGTCTATCTTGCAGCAGTACTTGCAGCCCATACGCAGAAGGGTTTGCCTGCTTTCGGCATCTACGGCAGGGACGTCCAGGACAATGACGATACCTCCATTCCCTCTGACGTTTCTGAAAAGATTCTTCGCTTTGCACGCGCTGCCCTAGTTGTGGCAACCATCCGCGGCAAGAGCTATCTCTCCATCGGCGGATGCTCGATGGGCATCGCAGGCTCCATTGTTGACCAGGATTTCCTCCAGGATTTCCTAGGCATGAGAACGGAAGCCATTGACATGTGCGAGATCGAGAGAAGAATTGCTGAAGGGATTTATGACAAAGAAGAGTATGAACTTGCCATCAAATGGGTACGGGAGAACTGTATCCAGGCTGAAGATACCGCCAATGCACCAGAAAACCGCAGAAGCCAAGAGCAGCTGGACAAGGATTGGGAGTATTGCACCAAGATGGTCATGATCGGACGCGACCTGATGATAGGCAATCCAGAGCTTGAGAAGGCTGGCTTTGGTGAAGAGGCCTTGGGTCACAATGCGATCGCCTCCGGCTTTCAGGGCCAGAGACAGTGGACAGACCATTGGCCCAACGGGGATTTTATGGAGACGATGCTCACCACATCCTTCGACTGGAACGGCATTCGTGAGCCGTACATCGTGGCGACGGAGAATGACTATCTCAACGGCCTTGGCATGCTTTTCTGTAAGCATCTGACCAACCGTGCATCCATCTTCAGTGATGTGAGAACCTACTGGAGCCCTGACGCCATCGAGCGCGTCACAAACTGGAAGCCCGAAGGTCTTGCCAAGGATGGCTTCATCCACCTCATCAACAGTGGTGCCACCACCCTTGATGCCAACGGTCAGATGAAAAACAAGGATGGCAAGAGCGAGATGAAGCAGTTCTGGGATATCACAGACGAAGATGTGAAGAATGTCCTGGCCAAATCTCGCTTCAGCGTAGCCAACTGCGGCTATTTCCGCGGCGGTGGCTTCAGCTCCACCTTCCTCAGTGAAGGCGACATGCCTCTGACCATGGTCAGGCTCAACATGGTGAAGGGTGTAGGCCCTGTCATCCAGATTGCAGAAGGCTGGACGTGTGAAGTACCAGAGAAGGTCTTTGACATCATCAACAAGAGGACTGACCAGACCTGGCCAACCACCTGGTTTGTTCCCAGAACTGATGGCAAGGAGGGGCCTTTCAAGGATGTCTACTCGGTCATGGCAAACTGGGGAGCCAACCATGGAGCCCTTGGATATGGTCACTTCGGTGCTGACATGATGGCTCTGGCCTCTATGCTTCGTATCCCTGTATGCATGCACAACGTTCCTGAAGAGCAGATCTTCCGTCCAAGTGCCTGGTCAATGCTGGGTATGGACAAGGAAGGCGCTGACTTCAGAGCCTGTCAGAACTTCGGGCCTCTGTACGGTAAGTACTGAGCGAACAAGTAACAAAATGCAGAATAAGAAGAGGAGCAGGCTCAAGCCTGCTCCTCTTCCTTTGAAATCAATACAATACGTACTTGGCTCTTGGCCGAACCTTCTGTCACTGCTGGACAAAACTACGGTTATTATGAATTCGGAAGCTAAGACCAAAGATATCGACTGTTCACAGCTCCAGGCTTCTCACCAAGGATGCAAAGTTTGTTATCATCTCGCTTTTCTGGCTATTGAACAGAAGATGTTTTACATCCTGCTGTTTGCTGGTAAGGTCAATTTCACAAAGGCGTAGTGATAGGGCGTCTTTCAATTCCTCTCCATTGTGAATTCCTTGTTTTATTGCAAGGAACCTATAATTTGGCTTGGTCTGCGCTAAGAGAAACATGGTATCGTAGAAATCCCGACCTTTGCTTCGGTTCAACAAGGCAGAAAGCTTCATGGCGCAGAGGATATCATCGGGAGGAACCGGAACAGGAAAATAGAATCCGCAACTTTGTATGAATGCAGGTATCGTTTTGTATAAGACCTCTTGATCCTGCATCTCAATTTTTATGAGAAACCTGGAATTCCTATATCCACTCAGATTCAGTGAAAATACCAGTTGCGGGAAATAGAGGCTTCGCCTATATGCGGTGAGCTTATCATGTTCCCGTTCCTTTGGCTCGACGATGTATCCGAGATTAGTTAGATATCTGAGGACTTCATCAGTCATCAACAGGAATTCTTCTTTAGACATATTTTTGCAGTCAAAATCCAAATCTTCTGAAAATCTATCAATATGTTTGACGAGCCTGAGATTCGTTCCACCAATGAAGGAAAGTTTTGTGATATATGGGGTGTTTGAAAGATATTCAAGGATCTGGCATTGGATATATTCCTTCACCATAAGTTTTTGGTATTCTGCTTTCTCTCGCATGCCTGGAGGAAAAAACTCCTTGATGGATTGGATGTCGATCATATATATACTCCTTTCAAACGTGCGACTCTTGTATCCAGGACCTTTGATCTAAATCGATACAGATATTCATCGAGTCGTGTCACATTCAATTCTTCCTGCATGAAGTCGATATCCAGACGAAGTTCCTGCATATCCGTTTCTGACTTGTATTGTGGATTCAGATACAAGAAATCGAGTAGAGCTTTCTCCGGCGATGCGAGCAACATGCTCCAGGTATTGGGAAGGTTGGATTTTTCAATGGAATACCCAAACATTAATTGCGGTTTTACGGATTGGTAGATATATTCTCCGAAAGGATTATGAAAGCTTGCAGTCTTTCTTGAAGTAACGCTGGTGATTTGCACAACTCCTTCAGGAATCATTCCATAGAAAGAGAGTGCAGCTTGTAGGCTTACATAGGAAGGAGCGTATATCTTATTGGCAAAATAGTAAGGGGCGTCCCCATTTCCCTTATAGGAAGGGAACGTATAATATCCTTGGCGTAATCGGATCAACTTGCCTTGTTTTTCCCACCGTACAAAATTATTCCTGTCAAACTGTTCATCCCAAATCTTTACCTGATGAGTCGAGAAACAACCAAGAGGAGAAAAGAAATCTCTGAAAGCAAGATAGGAAATATTCTTTTTTGTTTCCATAATGCATGTATTATACAGCATTATAGAAATAGAACAAGCTTTGAATTACAGAATCACCCGAGATAACCGATATACAGAATGTCTGTCCAATTTTCTGCTGTATTTGATAATTCATTCAGACTATCCTACAACGAGCAAATCTTCTCCCATATCTTCTCATCCACAGGAATCCCCTCTCGCATATTCTCTTCACGGAGACTCTTTCTCCTCTCCCCAGGAAAGCGTACGGGGTTATTGGGATCAATGGCATCAGAAGCTTTCAGGTCGGCTAAGGAGGCAGTGATTTTCTCTTCAATAGCGGCCCTGTCTGGAAGATTGGCAAGGGAGATTGCAATGAAGACCTGCGACACTTCACTCTCAACATCAGTACCGATAGAGTGGGTGGTCCTCCCTCCTGAAAGGGCTGCTGCGATAAGATCGAGGGCAAGGGCGAGGGAAGTACCCTTCCAGAACCCCATGGGCATCGGCCTCTTGCTCTCCATGATGGCACCAGCATCTCGAGAAGCCTTACCCTCGCTGTCAAACCCTCCATCAAACGGAAGGGCTCGTCCCTCCCTCTTGTAGGTCTCCATCTTCCCATAGCTGAACTGTGACATCGCCGCATCAACAAGGACCGGACCATCGTTACTAGGGATGGCCAGAACAAGGGGATTGTTGCCAACCTTGGCATCCTTACCACCCCAAGCGGGCATCAGAGGAAGAGTGTTGGTCCAGAGGATACCGATACAAGTCTCTTGTGCAGCCATCAGGCCATACGTCCCAGGTCTCATCCAATGGGAGTTGTTTGCAAGGGCGACACAGCCAATGGTGTTCTCTTTTGCCAGTTTAATTGCCCTCCTCATACAGATGCTTGCATTGAGGTTTCCCGGACCCATCTTGGCATCCCAGCGCTCCAAGGCCCCAAACCTCCCTACAGGGGTAGCCCTTGCATCGACATCTACCAGACCATCATCAATATTCTTCACGTAGAAATAGAATCGGTTGGCCCCATGGGTGTAGACCCCTTCAAGGGAGGTCTCAGCTATCATAGTGGCAGAGAGCTTTGCAGAAGGACTGTCCATGCCGCGGCTGAGAAGCACCTTTTCAAACTGTCTTACCATATCCTCAAACTGAACTCTCATACATATCTCCTACGTCTCTTTTTCATGCATCATCACTATTCCACCACTCTTCGCTTCCACAGCGGCGAAGGTAGGTCACACAACCGCGAACAGGTTTTTCATAGATCCTCTTACTTGCCTGCATATACAGATGGAGCTGGGCCTTATGCCTTTCTGGCATCCTATACCGGTCAGTCTTGAAGTCTATGATGAGAATCTCGTCACAAGTATCAATGAGCAAGTCAATGGAACCTTCCACCACCACGTCCCTTCCGTCATGAAAAACAGAGGAAAAGAACTTCACCTCACATCGAGGGACATTGCCCTGTACATACTTTTTGTAGATAGTACTCTCCAAGAAGTTGTTGCACAACACAAGGGCATCAGAGACCAATACCTTACGCTGCCTAGCTGTTAGTAGGAGAAACAATCGCTTTGGCATGAGGGCATACTCATCCTCTGGCACCTGTTTCAGTATCATGGCCTCACACAGACCATGCACAAAGGTCCCGAAGTCTGCTGTGACCGAGAAGGCCTCCTGCTTTACCTCTTCAAGTATGTCATCACTGGCAAAGAGGGGGAGCTGTTCCCCAAGAGAAAGCTCATGGTCTCTCTCTTTCTCAGCATATAAGGCGGTGACCGCATAACGAAGAGGACGAAGATCGGCTTCCTTCGCAGACGATCCATACCAACGTGCGGCTTGCTGCATAGAGATCATCCCATCATCAGCTAGTTTGTTATAGAGCGAATGCTCTGCGATATCCTTTATGGCATAAGAACGCACCATCCCATCCTGAAGCACGGGATCTTCGATATCGATGCCAAGGGCATGGCAACACATCAGCAGGTGGTTAGTGTCAGGCTTGTCTCCTGTGGTATTCCGATTGGAATTGGTGAAGCACCCGCTTATGACCAGGTGTGTCTCTGCCCGGGTAAGGGCAACATAGAGTAATCGCTTCAATTCTGCCAGTTCAAACAGCTTTTCATCCTCTTCTGCAAAGAGAAGTCCTGCACTTTTGGCTTCTTCGGTCTTCGTCTGGGTGACATGATAGGCACTGGACATGAAGAACGGTAACATCTCCTCCCCGAAGGGCATGATGTTGCTACCAGGACCCCCTCCCACACTACCACTGTTGCCCAGAAATACGATGGGAAACTCCAAGCCCTTGGACTTGTGCACTGTCATGATCTGGACCCCTTCACCCTTTTCCTTGAGGAGGTCAAGGTCATCTAGGCGCTCATTCTTCCCAAGGTTTTCACGGATGAAGTCCATAAATTGGCTGAGACTCATCCCCTGCCCTTCCTTGATCTGTGCCAACCGATGGAAAAAAGAAAAGTGCTCCAGATACATCTGGTACTCTGGCTTTGATGCCAACGAAAGATAATACCCACTTTCGTACCACAAGAACTGCACTATCTCACTGAGGGTTCCTGTCTGCACTTTCTTTTGCAGATGGGAAAAGAAAGAGGAGCATCCTCCATACCGAATGAGATCTTCCTCACCTAAGGAGGGTCCCTCTGTAAAGGGTTGGGAACAGGTAGCGTAATAGGTAAGGGCCGCATACACCCCCTCATCAGAGATGTTACAGAAGGGGGAACGCAAGGCACTCATGTAGGAAAGCTTGTCGCTTGGATAGAGGGTCAGCTGCAATAGTGCGTAGATATCATTGGCTGGAGCCTCCAGCATAAGTGATCGTGCTGCCTGCAGGGTATACGGGATGGAGTACTTTCTAAAGGCCTTCTCAAAGCTCAGTTGATTGCCTGTAGTACGCATTAAAAGCGCCATATCACTAGGATTTGGTCTTCTGGGGCCATCATCAGAGGGAATGAGGTACTCGTCTGTGGTGAACATGCGCACCATCAGAAGGGCAACAGCTACGGCTTCTGCATCGGAAGAGGCTGCATTTTCCGCCTCTTCGTCCAGATCTTGCGTTTCTTCCTCTCCCTCTTGTCCTTGATCTTTACCCTTCTTCACAAACGGCTTAACCAACAACGAGAAGGTTGGCTCTATACCTTCTGTTGGCTTTCTACAGCCCAAGGAGGTGAAGTCAGCCTCATAGGGCTCTCCCCTATTGGCCATAACCTGGGGGAATATCCTGTTATACAGTTCTATGAGGGAGGGTTCACTACGATAGTTCGTATCCAAGTTGAAGGCCATCCCCCCAACTTTCCCAAGCTCTTCACCGAGGTGTTTGAAAACGCGCACATCCGCACCCCGAAAACGATAGATGGATTGCTTCTCGTCCCCGACAAAGAAGAGCTTGTCACAGGTGAGTGAGGAGGGAAGAGGAATACCCTCACTGGTTTCCTCTTCCTTTTCGGAAAGCAAGTACAGAAGCTCTTTCTGTTGCTCGTTATTGTCCTGGAACTCGTCGATCATGATGTAGCGAAACTTGTTCTTAAAGTAGGAACGCAAGACACTATTGTTCTTGAGAATCTCCACAGCAAGGGATGATACATCGCTGAAGGTAAGGATGCCTGTCTTTCGCTTCTCTCTCTGGTAGGCCTCAGCATACTCACGGACAAAGGCTACCACACGAGCGAGCTGGTCTTGGTGCAACAGCACCGAAAGGGCTACACAGAGCTTGCTTCGCAGACTCCGGAACTCCTCGGTGGTCTCACGGAGGAATGCAAAGTCCTCCCCCTTTCCTGCCCCTGGCTTTCTGAAGAAGAAGTTGCTGCTTGCAAGCAGGTCGAACAGCCCCTCTTCGTCCAAGCCCTCGCCTATCTGCCCAAGCAACGTACGGGCAATGGTACGAACCGTCAACATGGTCTTTGGAGCCTCACCGAAGGAAGCGTAACGTTCCAGCAAGGTGGAGAAACTGGCGAGTAGGTCATAGTATCGTTCCCGCACAGTATCGATCAACATATCAGAGAGGTTCTCATCAACCTTCCTAGGAAGGTAGTACTGTTGGCTGACAAGCTGTACCAGCATATTCTCTATCAGGTTGTCAGGGGTGTAGAGCTCAGCGAGGATCTTCGCCCCCTCACTGAAGACGCGCTCTTCCATCAGTGCATTTGCACAGCGGATGGCACTCTTCTTGTTCTGGTCATCGTCAATGGCAAAATCACTGGCTATACCATAGGAGGTGCTGTCGCACCGTACGATGGTGGAACAGAAACTGTCCAGGGTGGCGATAGTGGCATCAGGGAACTTGGCGAGCTGTAGCGCAATGTGAGGATCATCCTTGAAACTTAGCAACTGGCGGTGAATGCGTTCTCGCATCTCCCTTGCCGCCTTGCGGGTAAAGGTAAGGGTCAGTATCTGGTCGCAGTTGGCCTTATCCTCCAAGACGAGCCTCATAAAACGGTAGGACAGGACTGTGGTCTTACCCGAACCTGCCCCTGCCGATACGACACAGTTCTGGTCACAGAATACTGCCTTGAGCTGGTTCTCATCCAACTGAGTGTTGTTCTTCTTCAAAACCTCTTCAAAGCTAATCATCGGGTTGCAAACCTCCTTCTGCAGATCGGACGGTAGATGCATCCCTTGCAGCTCTCCTTGGAAGGAGTTGCCTCAAGATGCCCCCCCCCTATCGCGAAGGCCATCTTTTGGAATACATCCTCTAAGGCCTTATCACAGTAATCCATACTGAAGGTCTGTCCCCTATCCCAGATAGCACTGTAGGTGCCATCTTTGATACTGAAGTAGGAGGCATTCACCACATCAGCTTGTAAGGTCTCTCCCACCAGTTTCCTGTACAGGGGAAGCTGGTACGAGGGTATCTTGTCCTTGATCTTGGTAAAGGGAGCCTGGCCCTTCTTGTAGTCAATCACTGCATAGAGCTTCCCCTCGGGGGGATCGAGACAGATGATGCGATCAATCCTACCCTCTAGGGAAAACAGCTCGTTTACATAGGAGAGTTTCTTCTCGAAGAAAATCGAACGGGTATGCGCGAAGAGCTTCTCTTCCGCCTCCAATATCGATGTGCATCGCTCTCTGAACTCATAGATTATCCAAGCCCGGGTAGGAGGATTAGGCCCTCTTTCTCCGAAGTATTCAACAAGCTTGTGGTCAAACAGGCCGAGTAACACCAGGCGGTACTCTTCCTTCTTGTTTGGAGAGAAGTATTCAATTTCCCTAAAGAAGGCCTCATAGACAGAGTGCAGGAACGACCCTATAAGACGATGGTCTACACTCATCACCTGATACTCTGCCTGTTCAACCTCAAACAGGTACTTGCAGAGCCAGGCATAGGGGCATCGCACAAAGGTATCAAGAGCAGTCGGTGAAAGATGGATACGGGTCTTGCCCTCAACCTCATGCTTCAGCAGGGGGACCCATTCCAAGGGGATGGGCTTTCTGGCAAAGTCGCTTCGCCTGGGTGAAAGGGAGGTGTGGATTGCCTTGGCAAACCACCTCATCTGGCGATCGGTTGCTTGTGAGAGAGGAACCTCTCCTCTCCATATCTTACTTTCTCCTATAAAAGGATCATGGGCTTCAATAGTCCCTTCTCGCTTCCCTGTTATCAGATTCTGCTCCAAGAAGTATGTAGGTGGCAGGGCCTCACCTTCGTAGCTACTGCTGTGGTAGGAGAGATAGAGTTCCCCCTCAGCCATAAGGGCTGCCTGCAGGGTAGCTACCGTTGTGTCCTCCTCCCTGCGGTCCTTGGTCTCTACTGTCTGGGGTAACAGGGATAAAGGTTGTTCGAGACATCTCGAGCCCGCATGGTCAAGGGCAAGGATGAAGTGGTGACTAGCCTCCAGTGGTGCAGTCAGAGGCCAGGGGTAGACCTGTATACCCCCTTCCTGCATCTGGGGGACATAGAGCTTGGTATCGAGAAACTCAAGGAAGAAGCTGAAGACTGAGGGGTGGGAGACGATGGAGACCGAGGCCATCGCAGCCTTGATGCTCTCCATGGCATCGAGACAGAAGGAGTAGACATCCTCACCTTGAGTGCCGGTCCATTGGGTGTCGATGAAGTAGGTATCCTGAAAGTGGTTAAGCTTTTTTCTGAGCTCTTCGATGTTCTTTGATGTGCATATACCTACAATGCTTTCTTTGAAAGCCTTATACCAGGCTATCAAGGAGGTGTTCCGTAGCTGCTCAGTCCATTGGTCAGATCCCCATAGGGATCCCTGGGCAACCGCCCTATCGACCGCGACTGCAAGGAGTTTGCGCTGTGTCTCAAGATCCCTCCAAGGAAAACCTATGTCCAGTAGGAGAGCTTTCATACTCTCCAGGCTAAAGCGTTCTTCATAGACCTCCTTGAGGCGGGAGAAGAATCTCCCACTGGGATAGAGCAGGGGGGACTTTCCTTGCCGTATGACCAAGGGTATGTCGTACAGCCATGCTTCCTGCTCAAGGGAAGCGAGCATGGAGAAAGGAGACGCGCATCCGATGAGGATGTCCCGGGTTGCGACGCCCTCATCAAGGAGATGACGAATTCTCCGTAATGTTGTGCATATCTCTTCAACATGGTTGTCAAAGACTTCAAGATGGGCCGGAGAACCCATTGCATTCGGGATAGGCTTAAGGGTAATCCAGGAGGGAGATCCCAAACTCTCAACAAGACTATCGAGACCTGGGATAAGGGAGGGAAAAAGGATGCAGTACTTCTTGGAGAATATCCCTTCATCGGCAAACTGCAGGGAGGGCTGTTCATACCCTGGCTCAAAAAGCTTATGGGAAGAGAGGAACGCCTCATATTGCTGATAGAGAATCGTAACATCCTGTTGCATAGGACGGCTCATGAGGGCGAGCACCTCTTCGTCCAAAGCCTGCCCAAGGTGGGGAAGCAAGGAAGCGAGATACTTGCTGAACCTTCCGTTGGATTCAGGAAAGCTTGGGTTTATGAAATACGAGAGACCATGAGGCGTCTCAAGCAAGGTCCGGGCAAATAGCTGACGTATGAGGGTATTTGCTGGCTGTTCTTCTGCATGCTTGGGCAGGAACTGGAACCTGAACACATCAAAGGAGATGGCTTGTTCTGCCAATATGGCCTTATGCTTGCCATGGAGGGCATAGTCTGCCAAGTAACTTCTCGCTGCCACTTCTGTGGGGAAGACACAGATGTAGCCCTCTTCAAAAGCAGTATGTACATAGGTTCGTTTTGTCTGTTCCATACATTGCAGTATACCACGAATCTGTGTACCATTACTCATGGTTATGCCAGATCAGGATGAAAAATACATTCAGACGAAAACAAGACACTTTGAGCCTCTTGCAGGAGCCCTCTCTGTTTTGCTGAGTGTCTATATCTGGTTGAACCTCGGACCGGTGCTTGCCTATCAATTCACCAAGGTGACAATGGCAGATGAGATACTCCATGCCTATCTGGTTGCAAACATACCGTTCTTTGCGATGGCATTCGGCCTGTACCTATCGATGCGCTTCCTGATGCGCACCACTGTCAAACACCTCATAACTGACAGGAAGAGCATCGACTGGATCCTCATGCTCTATAGCGGGGCCGCCTACCTAGCAGTAGCCGCACTCTTTACGCTAACCCACGCCTTACTGCAACCTGAGCAGTTCCAGCTTTACAGCGGAGATGTACAGGATCTCTTGGGAATGGTCCCCCTCGTACTCATCATCACCCCGATCCAGACTACCAGCGAAGAGTTCCTGATGCGCGCCATACCGTCAAGACTCTTTAAGAAAGGAAAGCTTGTCACGAATACCAGGAGCATCCTCCTAGTCAGCCTCTTCACAGCCTTGCTCTTCACCCTGCCCCACCTGTCCAATCAGGAGATGGCACATGCAAGCCAAAAGACAGCGGTCATCTTCTATTACGCCCTTTTCGGCTTTGGGGCAACCTTCATCAGCCTGAAGACCAAGGGCTTTGAACCCTCCATAGGCATCCATGCAGCGAATAACCTCTACATAGCCCTTATCTGCAACTACACCAACTCATCCCTGCCTTCCAGGCCCCTGGTCCTATCAACAGCCTCGGTAGGCACGTTCTGGGATGTTTTTCAGCTCTTGTTGGGACTTGGCGCTGTTATTTTGGTTTTAGGTAGAATGAAAGCATTCAAAAACAAGTAGTCTGACAACCATTTGAAGAGCAATTTTGCGGCTTTCAATGGAAAAAGTACGATTTATAGTTTCCCCCTGTACTCTATGTGTCAGAATTTTCTGGAGGAATTTGGTGTGTTACAATCGTAAGATTTGATTGTTGGACTAGCTTGTTGATATTGATTAACGGAATTATCACACTTCCAAATCCAGCATTGGCAAAAGTAGAAGAGATGATGCTTCGCAAATAACCTAATAATATTGATGGAATGGTTTCTTTGACCATATGCTCTTCAAGCTCTTCTTGTAACGTACCTACTCTTTTGAAAATGCCAGCTATCCCGAACTCTCCCGTAGCAATTTCACGACCTTCTTTTTCTGTTGATAATAATCCTACTCGTATATCCAAACCACCAACATATTCAACTTTGTCATGCATGTAGATAAATTTTTGAGGTGTGCGAATTTTTATTCCCAACTGAAATCTATCTGAATCGATACTTTCTTTGCATTGCAACACACCTAAAGAGCTTTCTACAGAAAATTTTATAGTATCAACTTTATATGAAAGTAATTGAAAGTCAGCAGTTACGCTATTCTTGTCATCCATGAGCTTGGACCTTCTTCTAAAATGATATTACATGAGATTTCATCATCTTGTTCCCTTGTATTGAGCCATTGGAAATCAAAATTTTTATAGTAGATTTTACTATCTTCATCCTTATAGTTGATAGAAACCAAGCAATCACTTACATAATTGGTAATTGTTTCAATCTGCTCCACATGTTCAACTGACTCAAGCTCAAAGGATAGATCCAAATCACAGGTGCCCATATCTTTCAACAAATGAGCAAATTCTCCATCATATGATCCTTGCAACTCACTAAAGAATTTTTCATCTGACCATTGAGACAACATTTCAAATACTGCATCAACTGCAGCTTCCATTTTTGGTGAATTATCCAATATCGTCTCCTCCATATAGTTTCATTCTAATTATCTATAGTTCCCACCCCATTTTCGTACCACAGGCAATATGTCTCTTAATACTGGATGGAAACAGGACTTTCTA
>JAEINL010000035.1 GCA_016342655.1 Sphaerochaeta sp.
ACAAAATCTAGCTATAAATTGACCGGATTTACCCACCGTATTTAAGGTAGGAGGAAAAATCCATTTTCGGCTTACAGTGAAAATCCTCGGTATTAGCATCACTAAGTCCCGTATGTCACCACGGAAAATTCCCGGGTTTTATCATCTGTACCTAAATTGGCACTGATTTCCTAGAACCAACCATTGAGATCCTTTTTTTCTTCTTCCTTTTGCCTGTTCTCAACAACCTTGTCTGCTTTACAAGCAATAGTTTCTTCAAGGATATGCGCAGGCTGCTGCTCACCGATACCAATCTCAATGACCTCTGCGGATTCGGGAAAGTCCCCAGCGAAGCCACCTTCAGCAGATACCTGAAGTTCCTATCTGACAACATCAGCATGGACACCCATGCCCTGGGGCCTCTGAACAAGGCCTTCTTCACTGAAGAGAAAGGAGGCCTTGTCCTTCATATCTGCAGGGACAGCACCGCCATACCCGCCAGGGAAAGGGCCATAAGGAGCAGTCCAAAGGAAGAAAGGCCTCCCAAGAAACGGGGAAGGAAGAAGAAAGGGAGCATGGAGGAAAAGGAATATCTGGAAAGGGACAAACGCTCAGTATTGGAGAAACAGGTCTCCCAGACTCCTGATGAGGCATTGTCGCTCCTGAACACCCAATGCCGATGGGGTGCCAAGAAGAACTCCCAGGGCCATCCTTCCTTTTGACGCGGGTACAAGCTACACCTGGACACCACCGACACAGGCATCCCCATAACCTGAGGTTACAGGTGCGAATGTGCACGACAGCCAGGTTGCGATCCCCTTGGAGAAGAAAACCCAGCAGAGGGTGCAGTACTGCTACTCCCTCATGGACAGTGGCTACTACTCGCTCGTTATCCAGAATTTCATTGGAGATACAGGTAAGGTTGCCCTGATAGACCCAGCCAAGCGGTAGGGCTCGGTACCCTTCTGCCCCTGCAAACAGCACCGGTTCAAGGCAAGGACGACTGTAGAGAGGTCCAATGCCCATCTGAAGGACTGGCAGATTCCCAAGAACCTGTGCGTCAGAGGATATAGGAAGATGCACTTTGTCCTGGGGTGTGCGGTGGTGGCGCTGACAGTCATGCAGATGGGGTTGCTACTCGGAGAGAGACTAAAAAGCAGCATAGTCCGAAGGGGATAGGCTGAGAAAGAGAATGTCGGTCTTACAAAAAGCCCCAAAGGGGTGGCTTTTCTGTGTCCACTGAATATCGATTTTAGGAGAAACCAGAGACGCAAAGGACCCTTTTATCAGGATACTATGATTCTGATATAGGCCTTCCTTCAACCTTGGCTAAAAGCCCAGTTAAAGACGGGTTTACTGAAATTTTTAGATTCCCTCTATAGTATAGAATTAAGGGGATACCCCCCCCCCCTTAGAATTATAGCAAATTTTAGAGGTCTAGAACCTAGCTTTTGAGTAAGGAATAGGTGGGGAAAAAGCTATTCTGGATCTTGGAAAAAAGGAAGAAACTGACTCAAGTGAGAGAGCAATATTTACCCTCCTGAGTTACGAATAAAGTATGCAGCAGAGAAAAATTTGAACGATCCCAGTTGCAGGGAGGGTCTACACCTAGACGCCAAAAAACCCTTCTCTGTAACACGCTCTCTTTGCGCTTTAGGCTCTGATGGCGTTGACCTCTGGCAGTGGTGCTCAGTACAATGAAGCCATGACTAAAGATATATCAATGAGACTGTCTGCACAGACAGCTAGCGACAACAAGGCCGTACAGAAACAGGCCGCCAAAGAATCTGGTTTGCCTCTACAAGATGTTACGGGAATGCGTATCCTTCGCAAGAGTATCGATGCAAGGCGCAACCCGCCGGTGGTGGAGATGCAGGTGCGTCTTTTTACCGGATCTTCAGAGGAAGAGTTATATGAGACGACGGACTTTGGCTTTGTAGGTGACAAGAAACAGGTATTGGTTGTAGGAGCCGGCCCTGCTGGCCTGTTTGCAGCCTTACGCCTTATCGAGGCTGGTCTGAAGCCAATAGTGCTCGAACGGGGTGTCAATGTACGTGACCGCAAGAAAGATATCGCCTCGCTCTCTGCGCGCAACATCCTTAAGAACGAGAGCAACTTCTGCTTTGGTGAGGGTGGAGCCGGTGCCTATAGTGATGGAAAGCTCTACACCAAGGCCTCCAAGCGTGGTGATGTGGGTAAGATACTCGCCCTATTATGCCAGCATGGAGCTTCAGAGGATATCCTGTACGAGGCCCATCCCCATATTGGTTCGGAGAGGCTTCCTGAGATAGTGGAACAGATTCGCAATACCATCCTCGCTAGTGGGGGTGAGGTGCATTTCTCAACCAAGGTCGTTGGCCTGGTCAAGGGCGATGGCAAGGTCACCGGAGTCATCACCGCAAGGGGAGAGACCTTTGAAGGACCTGTCATCCTTGCCACTGGGCACAATGCTAGGGATGTCTACGAATACCTTGAGGCCGAGAAGATAGCCATCGAGGCAAAGAGCCTCGCTGTCGGAGTTCGCGTAGAGCATCCGCAGACCCTCATCGACCAGATCCAATATAAGAACGACAAGGGTAGGGGGGAGTACCTCCCAGCTGCCGAATATGTCTTCTCTGCCCATGTCGAGGGGCGTGGAGTCTACTCCTACAATATGTGCCCTGGTGGCTTTATCATCCCTGCAATGCATGAGAGTGGCACCTTGGTCGTCGATGGCATGAGCAACTCTGCCCGAAGCAGTAAATATGCCAACAGTGCCATGGTTGTCGAGCTTCAGCCTCAGGATCTCCCTCTGGAGCAGTTCGGTGGGAACCTTGGGGTCATGCACTTCCAGCAAGCTTTGGAGGAACGTCTCTATAAGGCTGGTGGGCCTGCTCATGTAGCTCCTGCACAGAGGATGGCGGACTTCGTAAACCATCGTCTTTCCAAGACCCTTCCCGACTCTTCCTATGGCCCGGGTCTTGTCCCTTCTGACCTGCACCGCTTGCTGCCGTCCTTCATTGCTGACCGTCTTGCAACCGCTTTTGCAATCTTTGGGAAAAAGGCTCACATCTTTTTGACCAATCAGGCGGTTCTCATCGCAGGTGCGACCAGGACCAGCAGTCCTGTACGCATCCTGCGTGACAAAGACACCAATATGCACGTTGAGCTCTCTGGCCTGTTCCCTTGTGGAGAAGGCTCTGGCTATGCTGGGGGCATCATCGGTTCTGCTCTGGATGGCATCGCCTGTGCCGATAGCGTGTGCACCTACCTCAGATGAAAGAGGGCTTTCCCCCTATCGAGAGGGAAAGCTCCCATACGCTCATCCTAGGCACAGGGCCAAGTGTGCGCTCCTTGTTGAAACAGCAGTACTATGGCCATGAACGCAATGCGTTCTGGCCAATAATGCAGGACCTGTTCGGTAAGAAGACCGAGACCTATGAAGAGAAATGGCTGCTCCTCTTGGAGCACGATATCGCGTTGTGGGATGTGGGAGCAAACTTCAGACGTGTTGGGTCCTTGGATTCTGCCTATAAGGAAGTGGTTCCCAATGACCTCAAGGCCTTTCTGGAAGGTCATCAGCATATCAGGAAGGTGTTGTTCAATGGGAAGAAGGCTGAGGCCCTGTACAAGAAGCTTATCGGCTACTACCCAAAGACCATCACCTTTATCGCTCTTCCCTCCACCAGTGCGGCTTATACCCTGAATTTTGAAGAGAAGAGAAGAATCTGGGAAGAGGCGTTGCTTGAGGCCTGACACTGGATTTTTCCTTTCAACCTACTAAATTTCAGAGTGTTACCAACCCAAACCTTTTCAGCATAGAGTAAAAGCCAAGCACCCTCTTCATCCCAAGGAAGAAGAGGGTGCTTGGCTTTTGTCATGATTGTATACTCCTGCTCCTTTAGGCAAGATACCTGATGAGGCCCAACTTTTTTGCCAATTCTAGGATGGGCAGGGGCAGCAGTGCCAGAGCAAGGACAATGGCATACTGAGGAGGGCTCAAAATGGTGAGGGCAAAGATATAGGCGACTGGCGGTACAAAGAGTACGACTGCCAAGAGTAGTGCTGATGTTCCGACTGCCTTGTTTAGTGTTGTATTGGTGAAGAAGCCTGTGGTGAACAGGGAGTGCTGGCTTCTCATGTTGAACGCTTGCACCAGTTGCAGTATTGCCAAGGTAGAGAAGGCCATGGTTCTTCCCACTACAATATCTCCGCCTTGCAAGCCTATAAGGAAGGCTATGAGGGTCAGCAGGGCGAACAAGCTTCCTTGGGCAATAATCTGAAGGGCAAGACCATTGGCGAACAGGTCTTCGGTTTTGCTTTTTGGCTTGTGTTCCATCACATCTGATTGGATTGGCTCCATGCCCAAGGCAATGGCTGGAAGGCTGTCTGTTATGAGGTTTATCCAGAGCAGCTGCATGGATAGCAGGGGGGTCTCCCTGAATAGGATCATGGCAAAAAAGACGGTGAACAGCTCTGCAATATTGGTGGAAAGCAGGTACCCAACCACTTTCCTGAGGTTTGCATAGATACCCCGCCCTTGTCTGACCGCTTCGACAATGGTAGCGAAATTGTCATCAGTGAGAGTCATGTCAGCAGCACCTTTAGCCACCTCAGTGCCTGTGATTCCCATCGCACAGCCGATATCGGCTGCCTTAAGTGCAGGTGCGTCATTGACTCCGTCTCCGGTCATGGCCACCACCTCGCCTCTATCCTGCCAGGCTTTGACGATGCGGATCTTGTCCGAGGGCGAGACCCGTGCATAGACAGAGATGGTATGTACCGCCTCTGTCAGGGCCTTATCATCCATAGCATTCAGTGTCTGCCCGTCTATGGCCCGTTCCCCTTTGTTGAGGATGCCCAGTTGCTGTGCAATGGCTGTTGCTGTTCCCAGATGGTCCCCTGTTATCATGACCACTCTGATACCGGCCTTCTTACAGAGGCGCAGGGCTTCCTTTGCTTCTTCTCTTGGGGGGTCGATCATACCCAATAAGCCCATGAAGGTAAGATCACTTTCAATCGATTCGCTATCGAGGGAAGAAGGGATGGTAGGGAGGATCTTGTATGCAACACCCAGCACTCGGAGGGCCTGACTGCCCAAATTCTCCATCATCGCCTGTGTCTTTGCCAGGTTAATATTGGTACAACGGGGAGCGATGCTTTCAAAAGCTCCCTTGACGATTATGACCTTCCTTGCATCGATCTGGTTGATGGAGGTCATCATCTTGCGCTCTGAATCAAAGGGGATGGATCCCAGGCGTGGGGAAGCCTGGTGTAGCTTCTCCTGATCCATACCGTTTGCCTTTGCTGCTATGATGATCGAGGTCTCGGTGGGGTCGCCGATGAGCGTGGGTTCCTCTGTGGAGAAATCCACCGTCGCATCACAGCAGAGTGTGGCATACCGTAAAAGATCCTGTATCGGTTCTGAGTTGTCAGATTTTATGGGCTCCAGTGTATCGGTTTCTGCTGTATAGGCTTGGGTTACCGTCATCCTGTTCTGGGTAAGGGTCCCTGTCTTGTCCGAGCAGATGACTGAGGCACTTCCCAAGGTTTCCACAGCAGGGAGGGTTCGTATGATCGCATTGCTCTTGACCATGCGTTGTACCCCGATCGCCAAGATCACCGTCACAATGGCCGGCAAGCCCTCGGGGATTGCCGAAACTGCAAGGGAGACTGCAATGAGAAAAATCTCCCTGATAGGCATCTTATCCCAGAGGCCGATAATGAAGATGACAGTGCATGCCAGAATGGCGGCAATGCCCAGTTTCTTGCCCAAGGAAGCGAGTTTGATCTGTAACGGGGTTTCCTGGTCCTCTTCACTCTCCATCAGTAGGGCAATCTTGCCGAGTTCACTTTCTGTCCCTGTTGCAGTGACCACCGCTAGGGCCGTCCCCCCTAAGATAGGGTATCCTGAGAAGACCATGGTTAAACGGTCGCCTAGGGGGGCGTCCTCCGCTACCGTAGCCTCACTGTTCTTTTCGACCGGAAGCGATTCACCGGTAAGGGCTGACTCATCGCACAGGAGGTTTGCACAGCTAATGATCCTGGCATCGGAAGGGGGGATGTCCCCTGCCTCCAGCGTGATGATATCGCCGGTAACCAGTGCCCAGGCTTCAATGACCTCCTCATTGCCGTCACGCTTAACCCTAGCATGGACTGTAGTAATGCTTTTGAGCGCATCAAGGGCCTTCTCTGCCTTGTTCTCCTGTGCAACACCCAGAATTGCATTGAGGGTGACGATGAGCAAGATTAGAAGCGGTTCAAAAAACCCCGAACCCTCATACATGGCCAACCCGAATGAGATGACAGCGGCTCCGATAAGGATGAGGATCATTGTATCCTTGAACTGCAATAGGAAACGTTTGAAGTTGCCTGCTTTGGGTTTTTCCTGAAGCTTGTTCGGTCCGTTCCTTTCCAGTCTGGCTGCAGCTTCCTGAGAAGTGAGCCCGGTATCAGGGTTTGTCTTGAGTTCGTTTAGAATCTTGGTGATTGGGTCGGAATATGCTTTCATTTCGTTCCTTTATGGCTTTGCAGTATCGTAGGTACTATCGCATACCTTGCAAACCATTGGTAGTCTGCAAGGAGTAGGTTGGAACTCTGAGGTTCAAAATCTTGTCTTTGAATCCTTTGCTATCCTATACTAAAGGGATGAAAAAAAGATTTCTCATTCCTATTCTCATGCTAGTCCTACTCATTACAGCCCTGTTGCTCTTCCTCAACCAGGAAGCGCCAGCTGATGCCATCAACTTCCAAGCGATGGCATCGGATGCGTTGGTTAGAGTCTCAGAAAACAGGGAAGCCATTATATTTGAACCAGCTACACACCAAGCTGACAAAGCTCTGGTCTACTACCAAGGGGCCAATGTCGCACCACAGAGCTTTGCCTATGCCGGACGAAAGATTGCCGAAGCAGGCATTCAGGTATTCCTGGTCAAGATGCCTTTCTCCCTGGCTATCTTTGACATAGGAGCAGCCTATTCCTATCCAGAACAGTATCCTGAAATTGAGCATTGGGCCTTAGGGGGGTTTTCCCTAGGAGGCAGCAGTGCTGCCTTTGCCCTGGCAAACAAGGAGAGCCGCTATGAGGCCTTGATCCTGTATGCTTCCTATACGGATGAGAAACACTCACTCAGAGACAAGGCAATACGGGTACTCTCCATTAGCGGCTCAAACGACGGTCTTGCTACCCCTGGGGATATTGAAGAGGGCAAGACCCTTCTTCCTCCAGATACCCAGTACCTGCAGATCTTCGGAGGAAACCATACCCAGTTTGCCTTGTATGGAGATGGCAAACTGCAAAAAGGGGACAACAAGGCTTCCTTGCCTGCAATGGAACAGCAACAGATGGTCATCGATGCCACTGTAGAGTTTCTGTTATGAACCCTATGTTTTTTTCTCCACCCATGGTATTCTCTGCTTGTGACAGGAAGGTGAGATACGTGAGCCCCTTGGCTCGGAAAAGGAGGCAACGCCTCCTCTTTCCAGGGCTTGCCCTGGGGTATTGATACCTTTCATTTCTCTGGGAGGATAGGCTTAGGTTGAAATTTCATACGAAAGACTATATGAACATAGTGAAGCGAACTGTAGTGTTCGTTGTGCCCTTGGTTGTCCTGTTCCTTGTGATATTTTCTCTCTATGAACAGTCCCTAGAGCAACAGGCCCTTCAGCTGCTCCGAACAGAGCAAGAGAAAGGCAACGCCATTATAGAAAACCAGCTGGAAGCTGTTTTTTCGCAGTATGTCTCTGATCTTCTTATGGTCTTCTACTCAGATGAGTTTTCCAGCTATGTCCAGGATTCAACAGAGACTAACCGTGTTGAACTCGAGCAACTTTTCGTACGGATAGCTACCAAGAAAAATCATATAAACCACATTCGTTTTCTCGATTCAACAGGGATGGAAACTCTCAAGATTGTACATTTTCCCAATAAATCTGCAGTCATTTCTGATCCTTCTTCCCTGGTAGATCGTAGTGAAACTGAGTTGTTTTCCTTTGGCAAGAGCCATGATGAGAATACAGTGTACATTTCACCGATAAGTCTGGAGAGTCGGCAGAGCTATGAAGATGGGCATGAGGGGCCTGCACTCGTACTTGCCCTGCCAGCCTACCATGAAGGCTCCTTTTTTGGCCTGGTAATCGTCGATTACGATGCATGTTTCCTGCGCTCCTTCCTAGACTCCTATCAAGATACTGTGACAAAGAATATTGGCTTTGGCCTAGTGGACAATGATGGGTTTTGGATTTATCAAGGAGGTCAAGATTGCTCAGAATCTCTTCAAGAGGAGGAGGTTAAGGCTTCCCTGTTCCTAAAGGATCCAGCTTTGGAAAGGTACCTTTTAGCTGATGATTCAGGCTCATATAGTTCAGGAGAAACATCGTATCAGTACCAGGCTGTTCTACCTTCCGCTACCCAGGACCTATCTTGGTATCCTGACAAAGGACGGCTTTGGACTGTTGTCAGTTCCTATGCCTTGGCAGAACTTCCAGAACTGAGCCAGAATCTGCTGTTGCAACGACCTTTTTTGAAGTGGCTGTTTACTCTTCTCTTATTCTTGTTTTCAAACGCATTCATAGTTTTCCTCCAACTTCGTAAGGCTGAGCAGAAGCAGATGCAGGTCAGTTCCCTCATCGCTGAATATTCGGGAAATGGGATTCTGGCCATAGATGAGAATAATCGGATTGCATTCTGTAATCATGCTTTCGAAGTGCTTTGTGGGTATACCCAAGAAGAATTGATTGGTAAGAGTACGAAAAAGGTTTTGCCGTATGGTATTCCTCCTCATTTGGATACGACAGCAATACATGCAGGGGTGTCTACTACCATGCCTATATGGATCAGGCATCGCAACGGCCACCAATATCTGACGAATCGTACAAGGACGCGTGCAAAGACTGAATACAGGAAAGACGCCTATACTGTTGAGGTCTATACAAGTTCATCCTGGAGGGTTTCCGAGTTTGTCTCGTATGTCAGTGAGAACCAGGGGGTTCTTCCTGAGGACCTTCTTGCGGGGTGTAAAGGGAAGTCCAAGACTAGGTACTGCCTGTTGATCCATTTGAAACATCAGATGGAGCGAGATTCACCCTATTCTCTCATTACAGAAAGGGGCTTTTCCCTAAAGCTCACGCTATTCATCGCTTCGAAGCTCGGGCAATCAGAGCCTGTGTTTGCTTTCTCAAGTGATACCTATGTTGTCATCATGCACGAGGATGATAGCTCTAAAGTGCAGAATAGGATAACAACCCTGCTGTTGGAAATTGAAGAGCAATGTGCCGCGCTTGCCCAGTTTGTAAAAAACCAGGCTATCTGTGGATATTCCCGGTGTTCTGGGGAGGATGTCTCCATACCAACGATCTTGATGCAAGCCTCCATGGCTACAAAGATAGTTGAGGATTCAAAAAAAGGTACAAGCCTATTGTTCGATACGGATGTTCAGACCCGGTTTTTGCGTAAGCAGGCAATCCTTGCAGCCATTCCAGACGCTTTCAAGTCCTCTTCTCTCAGTCTCTACTACCAGGCTCAGGTTGATGTCGGAAGTGGTAAAATTCTTGGTGCAGAAGCTCTGATACGGTGGATACATCCTGAATTGGGATTTATAGCCCCTGATGAGTTCATCCCCCTGATGGAGGAGAATCATCTGACCTCAATGTTGGGGAAGTTTGTAATTCGAGAGGCGGTAGGGTTTCTCAAAGCCAACCAGGAATTTTTGCGTTCTAAAGTGCCCAACTTCAACTTGGCAATCAATCTGAGTGCTGAAGAGTTTTCAAACCAATTCATCATCGATTTCATAGGTGATGAGCTAACGCAGCAGGGTGTAGACTCCTCCCTGCTATCTATAGAACTGACTGAAAGAACAGCTGTGGAGAGTCTGTTAGCCACTGGAAAGCTTATGGATAGGCTTTATCAGATTGGGGTAGGCATTTCCATTGATGACTTTGGTACTGGCTACTCGTCCCTTTCCTACCTGTTGGAGCTCTCTATGGACAAGATCAAGATAGACCGTTCCTTTATCGCAAGCTATCCTGATTCCAATGCCATCACCATCTACAAGATTGTGCTGATGCTTGCCAAGGAGCTTGGCATTACCGTCGTGGCTGAAGGGGTGGAAACTGAGGAGCAGTTGCATTTTCTCAAACAGGTCGGATGCAACCAGTATCAGGGATACCTGTTCTCCAAGGCTGTGCCTGGGGATGCTTTCTTGGAGCAGTTGAAAGGCTAGGGAATAGCCTCTCTCTTGCACAAAAAATACGTTTTCTCAGGTAGCCAAACTAATTCCCTCAGTCGCTTGATTCTCGGCAAATGAGTTCTGGCTTGATAAGGTGTGTTAGAACTTCCGGTTTCTCTTTGTTCTTGATGAGATGGAGGAGCATCTTTGTTGCCACCCTGCCCATCTCTACAGAAGATTGAGAGATGGTGGTGAGAGGGACTCTGCAGGAGCTCGCTATGCGAATGTTGTCATAGCCAAGAATGGATACTTGGTCAGGGATTGGGATTTTGAGTTCAACCAATCGGTTGATGATACCTATGGCTACGTTGTCATTGGTGACAAAGAGTGTTGTGGGAATCCTCTGTATGCTATCCTCACTAATCAGATGGGGTACAAGAGCATATCCCTCTTCCTGTGTCTTTATCTGGGAGTAGTGTTTGAGGCTGACCTGGGGATCGATCGTATCATGAAAACCTTCAAGGCGGTGTTCGATAGACTGGTGAGAGAACCCTGTTATGATTATGGTCTGCTCTCTCGGATGGGTGTTGATGAACTGTGCAGCAATTCTTCCTCCTTCATGGTTGTCGCTAGAGACAAAGGAGATGTTCTTATCCTCAGGAATACAATTAATGAGAACGAAGGGAATGTTTGCACGCTGTAGGAGTTCGACCGCTTTTGGATGTGCAGAAACAGGAGCGAGTAGGACGCCGTCAACCCTGCTGCTGATGAGGGAGCTGACAAGCCGTGTCTCCCGTTGCTCAACCCAACGTGAGCTGGAAATCAGCATGGAATACTCTTGGGAATCGAGCACAAAATCAATACCCTCAGCAATTTCTATGAAAAAGAAGTTGGACAGTTCATCAATGACCACTCCAATGGTTTTTGTAGCTGTTCCGGCAAGTCCTTGGGCGAGATGGTTTGGTATATATGAGTATTTCTCCATGACGGTGAGGACTTTGAGGCTTGTTTTTTCGCTGACCAACTCAGGATGAGAGAGCACCCTTGATACGGTGGCCTTTGATACCCCCGCCTCGAGTGCGATGTCATCGATTGTCTTTTGTTTCATGGTGTGATGCTCCAGAGCTCATGTTTCATCCAATCAAAAAATACGGCATTCAAGAAGGCCTGTCAACAAGATATAGGAAATACTCCTCGCCCTTAGGCAGGAATAATTTCACCGCTCTCCATGGAAAAGGTTGGGTATGGCTTGATACGTGCTTATTCTGTGGTAGAATATACATGTATCAAATTTGATTGACAAGTTGATAGGCATGTTTTAAGCTAAAAATGTAAGCGGTTACATTTTATGAAACAAGGTGGTCCCTTCTTGGATATTACAGCATATTTTCTAGCCAAAAAGGCTCCTTCACTAGCGATAGTAGGGGATATCTGTCTGGATTTGTACTATCAGGTATCCACTGATGGGGGCGAAGTATCTGCAGAGACTGGACTGCAAACCTACTCAGTTCTCAACACGAAGACTGAACTGGGGGGTGCTTGTAATGTTGCAGTGAACTGCAAGACCCTTGGATCAGGAAAGGTTGATATCTACGGCATTGTCGGTACCGATGGGTTCGGTTCCATGGTTTTGGACCTGTTGCAGGAGCATGGAATTGGAACCGAAGCAGTGGTGAGACAGGAAGAGAACTGGGCTACCCATGTCTACCATAAAGTATATGAAAAGGGATTGGAGCATCCCCGGTTTGACAGTGGTAATTTCAATAGACCGGATGCCGAGAATATATCCAAATTACTCACGACCCTTGAGAGAAATTTGGAATTCTATGATGCTGTGCTGATAAATGAGCAAGTACCCCAAGGCCTGCACTCGAAGGAATTCCAACTTCAGTTTGCTAGCCTGATCAGGGGTAATCAGGACAAGGTCCTTTGGTTTGCTGATTGTAGAAAACTCAACGACGCGTATCCATCAACAATCCATAAGCTTAATGACAAGGAAGCTCTCTCCCTTTTTTCCAAACAAACAGGTAAGAAGACATCCGATCATGCATCGCTCATTACCTGGCTGAACAACCATTGGAACAAGCCTGTTGTCATGACATTAGGCGAAGATGGGGCTGTCGTGCATGATGGGAAAACCATTACAGTTCTTGAGGGGATACACATACCAGGGGAGATAGACATTGTGGGAGCGGGCGATGCCTTTTTTGCCGGTCTTGCTGTTGCACGTGCAAATGCAGCAACACTTCCAGAGGCCGCATATGTTGGGAACTTATGTGCAGCAGTTGCCCTGCAGAAACTGTATGAGACCGGTCATCCTACCAGGGCAGAGGTGCTTGCTTTGGCCAAGGACACCAACTTGCGCTATAACGCCAAGACAGCCAGGGATGTTCGGCTGGCCAGCTACTGGAGAGATACCCCCATTGAGATACTTACAACGCATAAGAACCAAAGGTCTTTTCCAAAAGTTGCAATATTCGATCATGATGGCACCATCTCAACCTTGAGAGAGGGGTGGGAGGCTGTCATGGAAGAGGTCATGGTCTCATCCATTGCCTCTGATGCCTATGCTAGTCTGGATGCTACAGAACTTGCTTCCATACAAGAGACAGCAAAGGCCTTTATCGACAGGACCACAGGGATCCAGACCATTGTGCAGATGCATTATCTCGCTGATCTGGTTGCCAAGAGTGGATATGTCAAAGCTGAAGATGTCTTGTCTCCTGAACAATACAAAGAGATATACAACAAGAAGCTCTTGGAAATGGTCGAAAAAAAAGTACAGCTTCTGCATTCTGGTCACCTGAAGGCTGAGGATTTTACCCTCAAGGGCGTTGTCCCCTTCCTTAGTCTGTTACATGCAAACGGGACCAAGCTCTATCTTGCTAGTGGTACCGATGTGGAAGATGTGAAGAGAGAAGCTGATCTGCTGGGATATGCTGATCTGTTTGAAGGCAGGATTTTCGGTTCTGTCGGTGATGTGAACAATGATCCTAAGAAACAGGTTATCAAGGGCATACTAGCCGGTATAGAGGCTTCCTCAACCATTTCTGCCAAAGATTGTGTGGTCTTCGGTGATGGGCCTGTGGAGATGCGTGAAGCAAAGAAGCATGGACTGCTCTGTGTTGGAGTCCTCAGTGATGAGGTTCGCAGGTACGGCTCAAACATGGCCAAGCGTGAGAGGTTGGTCCTCGGTGGGGCTGACTATCTCCTGCCTGATTTTTCCTGGAGCAGCGAGCTTGCTCAGCTGCTCGGTTGGGAGGGAAAGGCATGAAGAATGCATTCGACCGCCAAAAAATGACCTATTTCCCTCTATCTGGAAGGGAGAACAAAGTTGCTATCCAAGAAGCTTCCATTGATCCTCATTCCTATACTGGAAACATCTCCTTTGCTCTGCAAGAGAAGGCCTCCATTATTGCCCGGCAGATACTTGAGGCAAACAAGAGACACGCTTCAGTCATATGTGCTTTTGGAGCTCATACCATCAAGAATGGGGCGGGCAGGTTGCTTGGGATGATGGCTGAGAAGGGATGGATTACCCACCTGGCAACGAATGGAGCTGGGGTGATTCATGACTGGGAGTTTGCCTTCCAGGGAGCAAGCAGTGAGGATGTCCGCATCAATGTGGCGAGAGGGATGTTTGGGACATGGGAAGAGACCGGTCTCTACATTAACCTGGCCCTTGCAGTCGGCTCCTATGAAGGGCTAGGCTATGGCTCTTCCATAGGGTCCTTCATTCGCTCTGGTGGGTTGGAGATTCCCTCAAGAGAGGGGTTGCTCTCCCTATTGGAAAACGGAGAGGAAGGCTTAACGCTTTCTGAACGTTCCAGTGCGGCAGACCTTCTGGAATTGCTTACATATCTGGACATCCCTTCTGGATTCCTTTCAGTTTCACACCCTTATGCAGAATACAGTGCCCAATGCATCGCTTTCTCGCAAGGCATCCCCTTCACCAGCCATCCGATGTTCGGACATGACATAATTTACACCCATAAGGCGAATAGGGGAGCCATAGTAGGGAGGACTGCCGAGAGGGACTTCCT
Source organism: Sphaerochaeta sp. (assembly GCA_016342655.1). Lineage (GTDB taxonomy): Bacteria > Spirochaetota > Spirochaetia > Sphaerochaetales > Sphaerochaetaceae > Sphaerochaeta. The sequence continues at coordinate 14,168 of JAEINL010000035.1, forward strand.
CTCCTTTGTAGATAGTGTCTCGAACCTTGAAGGCGGTGTCTATCTTTCAATAGGGTCGGCTGTCATGTCTCCAATGATCTTTGAAAAGGCCCTGTCCATGGCAAGAAACGTTTCTATCCCGAAAGGGAATCCCATAACCAATTGTCAGATCAACGTTGTCGATTTGCAACAGGAGAGTTGGGACTGGAGCAAGGGAGAGCCTCCTTTGGACAATCCAGCATATTATCTGAGGTTTATGAAAACCTTCAACCGTATGGGATGTCCTGTCTCATACACGTGTGCGGACAATCGTGATTTTTTGGTTAGCCTGTATAATGAGTTGGAGAAAAGGAGCTGAATACATGGTAAAGAATCAAGTTTTGGCATGGAAACAAGAGATGGAACATCATCTTAGAGAAGAACTGTTGCCGTTTTGGGTCTCCCGGTGTTGGGATGAGAAGTGGGGTGGATATCTTACGCAGTGGGATGCTGAAGGCAAAGATTCTCATGTTGATGAAAAATCCTTACTTGCACACATGCGCACCATATACTCGCTTTCACTGGCAGCCTCCCATGGTCACGATACGGATGGGCAATGCAGAGTCCTCGCAGAAAAAGGGGTCCGTTTTGCCATCGACCGTTACTGGGATCCCGTATATGGTGGATTTTACTGGTTGTTCAACAGAAAAAATGAAGTGCTCATCGACAAGAAGATTGCCTATGGCTTGAGCTTTGCCATCTATGCTCTTTCAACCTACACAAAGGCCTTTGACGATCCCCTAGGTCTCGAATATGCGGTGAAGTGCTTTGACCTGCTACAAAAATATGCAGGTGAGACCTCATACGGTGGGTATTGGGAAATGTTTGATCGTGATTGGAAACTCTGTGAGGGAGGAAGCAAAGGAGGAGATCGCAAGACCCTCGATGTCCATATGCATCTGATGGAAGCTTTCACAGCTCTCTATGCATGTAGTGGGGAAGATATTCATCGAAGGAAACTTGAGGAGATTATTCTCCTGATCACGACAAAAATCCTGCATCCAGTCCACAAGACAGGCATTCCTCAGTTCTACGGTGATTGGAGTGTCGCCCCTCAGATCAAGTTTGACATCATCTGGGGATGGGACCGATTTGCAGAAGGGGAAAATCAGAAAAGCAATGCATTGGACAATACCTCCTATGGCCATAATGTGGAATTTTTCTGGTTGCTCAGTGAGGCCCTTCGGATATTGAACAGAAAATCGGATGCATACAATCCGATATTTGAAAAGTTGCTCTCACATGCAGTTACGTATGGAGTGGATTATACCCATGGTGGGGTGTATGTGGAAGGTTCTATAGACGGGGAGCAGGTCTATGATGATAGTAAGGAATTCTGGCAACAGGCTGAGTTCCTCATAGGGATGCTTGATGCATATCTCGCTTTTGGTGATGAGAAGTATCTGCAAGTCTATGAGAATGTTCATCGGTTCGTATTCGACAAGATGATCAACCATGAGGTAGGGGAATGGCGTGCCTTGCTCAAACGTAATGGCGATCCAATTTGGAGTCATATGAGCCACTCATGGAAGGTGAATTATCATACTATTCGCGCCGCTGTGTTGAGTCTCGACAGGATGGAGAAACTATTGGTTAGAGTAAAATGACTTCGTAGGAAGTTACAAATAACAAAGGAGTTGTACTATGAGAAAACGTATTTTGATTGCTTTATTGGTGTTTCTCACCGCGACGACCATGGTGTTCGCACAAGGAGTAGCTGAACCGAAGGCGAAGAGCAATTCGCTGGAAATCTTCAGTTGGTGGACAGCTGGTGGTGAGGCCGATGGGTTACAGGCAATGGTGGATGTGTTCAACAAGAAATATCCAGACATTGAAATCATCAATGCTACTGTCGCAGGCGGTGCAGGAACCAATGCCAAGGCAGTGTTGGCAACTAGAATGCAGGGAGGAAATCCCCCAGATGCCTTCCAGGTGCACGCTGGACATGAATTGATTGACACTTGGGTTGTAGCTGACTTTATGGAGCCGATTACTTTCATTCTTGAAGATAACGGATGGATGGATAAGTTTCCCGCTGATGTTATTGACATTATATCCTATAAGGGAGAGGTCTATAGCATTCCTGTAAACATCCATCGTTCAAATGTTATGTGGTATAGCCCGAGCCTTTTCAAGAAGTTTAATCTAAAAGTTCCCAATACGATAGAAGAGTTTTTCAAGGTAGCCGAAGTCTTCAAGGCTAATGGCATTCCTGCCCTTGCCCTTGGTGATAATGAGAGCTGGACTGAAACGCACCTTCTGGAAAGTGTAATTCTGGCAAATACCGGTGCTGAGAAGTATCGTTCACTTTGGCAGGGTAAAGTTTCTTGGAATGATTCTCAGGTAAGAAAAGGGCTGTCAGACTATGCCAAGATGATGGCGTATACCAACCGCGACCACGCAGCTCTTGCAAACATGGATGCTGCTGGATACGTAGCTGAGGGTAAGGCAGCCATGAACGTCATGGGTGACTGGGCAGCCGGATACTACTACTCCCAGGGATTCAAGCAGGGGCTTGATTGGGATTGGGCTCCCGCTCCAGGGACAAAAGGTAATTTCATCATGCTCTCTGACTCTTTCGGACTTGCGAAAAATGCTCCCAACCGTGACAATGTGATCAAGTGGTTGGCACTCTGCGCATCGAAGGAAGGCCAGGATGCCTTCAACCCAATAAAGGGATCGATTCCTTCCAGGATTGATGGTGACAGGTCTAAGTATGATGCATATCTCAATGCCGCTATGAATGACTTTGCAACCAACGCCATTGTGCCCAGCGTTGCACACGGTGCTGCCATTTCAGAGCCATGGCTTACGAGAATTAATGACATCATGAGTGTGTTCACGACAGAATTGAATGTGGATAAGGCCATGAAGGAATTCCAGGCTGCATCCGATAGGTACGCACCCAAGAACTAGGGTATCTAATTCTTAATCGAAATGAGTGGTTGCAAATTTTTTGCAGCCACTCATCTACAAAGAAAAGAGGCACTATGTACTGTCCAAAAAAAGATGTCCGTCTGGCGGTTATGATACTACTCCCTCTGCTGGCCTTGTTGTTTCTCTTTATCTACGGGTTTATCATTTGGTCCTTGAGGGTCTCTTTTACAGACTGGAATGGGATTTTACCCAATATGACATGGGTAGGATTTGATAACTACAAGTTACTTTTTTCTTCACAACGATTCCAGACAGATCTTCGTAATACATTTTTCTTCACCATCTTCTTTATCGCTATCTGTATTTTTGGAGGATTTTCCCTTAGCTATCTGTTATATTCAAAACTAAAGGGCGAGGCCCTTTTTCGGACCATCTACCTGTTTCCTCTTTCCCTTTCTTTTGTTGTAACTGGCGTGTTGTGGAGATGGATATTCAGTCCTGAAGTTGGCTTGAACGCCCTGTTGCGTATGATAGGATTCAAGGCAGAGTTTGGGTGGTTTACCTCAACATATAGTATTGGGGGATTCAATGTCGCCCTTATTGCCCTGATACTAGCCGCTTCCTGGCAATACATGGGGTATACGATGGCAATGTTCCTTGCTGGGCTTCGAGGTATTCCAGACCAGTTGATTGAATCAGCACAAATTGATGGGGCTGGAGAATTCATGATAATTCAGAAAATTATTCTCCCCATCATAAAACCGATTACCTTCTCTGCGATGATAGTCCTCGGCCACGTATCACTTAAAATCTTTGACTTGGCGTACGCCATGACAGGTAAGGGACCGGCTTTTGTCACGGACTTTCCCGGCTTGTTCATGTTTGAAACCACCTTCAGAGGTAATCACTATGCAGAGGGTGCGGCCATATCCATAATGATGCTTTTGCTGGTTGCATTGGTTATTGTCCCCTACCTGTACTCAACGTTTAGGGAGGAAAATCGATGAAAACCAGAGCCTTAAACAAAACCATAAAATATATATTTGCCATAATTGCCGTGCTCTGTTTCCTGTTTCCTCTCTATATTGTATTGAATAACAGTCTCAAACCTTTCAGCGAAGTTCGCATCAGCGAAATGTGGTTGCCTGCACAAAATCCAAGTTTTGAGGGTTTCATAGAGGCGTTCTCCAAGCTTTCACAGAATATGAAAAATAGTTTTCTGCTGGTAACTCCCGTGTGCTTTTTTTTAATTTTGTTCGGTTCAGTCATTGGGTTCATCTTTGCCAAGGTCAGGTTCCAATTTTCGAATGTTCTTTTTGCTCTGGTCATATTTGGGATGTTCATACCATACCAGAGTATCCTCATCCCATTGGTGAGGAGCATGAATACAGTCCATCTCTATGGAAAGCTTAGTGGGCTGATAGTGACCCACATCGTCTATGGCCTGCCTATCTCTTCGCTTATGTTCCGAAACTATTATGCAAAGATTCCTGATGAACTAATCGAAGCAGGCATGATTGATGGCCTCCGTCTTTGGGGGGTCTTCACCAAAATAGTGGTGCCCATATCACTCCCTACAATGGTTGTTGTGCTCATCTGGCAGTTTACCAGTGTGTGGAATGATTTCCTTTTTGCTGTGGTTCTTACCCAAAGGCCTTCCATCCAGCCTATTACCGTTGCACTGCAGAATCTTGCAGGTACCCAGGTGATAGAATGGAACGTACAGATGGCTGGAGCCCTCATTGCAGCACTACCAACCCTGTGTGTCTATATTTTCCTTGGGAAATACTTTATCCAAGGATTACTTTCAGGTTCTGTAAAGGGGTAGGTATGGCAGGAATTCTCTTTATAGGTGTTGATATCGGGGGGACGAAGACCTCTGTCTCGCTAGGCAATGAAGAGGGACAAATCATCAACAAGGTACAATTTATTACCAAAAAAGAGCCTCAGGAGGTTCTCTCCGAGTGTTATGTAGCTATTGACCAACTGCTGTTCACTATTGACAAGCAAATGGTCAAAGCGCTTGGGATAAGTTGTGGAGGTCCCCTGGACAGTAAGGAGGGGATTATCCAATCACCTCCCAACCTTCCTTTGTGGGATGATATTCCTGTGGTAAGGCTATTTCAACAGCATACAAATATTCCTTCCTATCTGGAAAACGATGCAAATGCCTGTGCCTTGGCTGAATGGCTTTGGGGAAGTGCCAAGGGGTGTGACTCCATGATCTTCCTCACTTTCGGTACAGGCCTGGGAGCAGGCCTTATTCTTGATGGGCGTCTCTATCGCGGTAGCTGTGGTCTGGCAGGAGAGATCGGGCATTGGCGCATGAAGGATACTGGTCCGCTGTGCTATGGCAAGAGAGGCTCTTGGGAGGGTTTTTGTAGCGGATCGGGGATAAGAGAACTCTATAGGGCTAAGACGAACATAAACCTTTCAGCCAAGGATGTTTGTCTTTTGGCAGAAAAGGGTGATGAGCCTGCACTCTCTGTTATTGAGACGAGTGCAAGGGCTTTGGGGCAGGGGCTTGCTCTGCTCATTGATCTTCTCAACCCACAATGCATTGTCATAGGCAGTATTTTCAGCCGAAGCGAAGCCCTGTTCAGAGGTTTCATGGAAGAAGAGATTCAGAAAGAGGCACTTGTACAGACGGCCAATGTCTGTAAGGTATATCCTTCGGCATTAGGTGAAAATTTAGGAGACATGGCTGCACTGGGCATTGCTATGGATAGATATAAACAAAGAGGGAAACAGGTATGAAAACAGGATTGCATGAGTTGTTGCAACGATATCCACAGCTTTCCAGTATAGGAGCTGAGCTTTCTGAGGCGGCGGACCTTCTCCAGCAGAGTGTGTCAGACAAGGGGAAAATTTTGGTCTGTGGCAATGGTGGCAGTGCATCCGATGCTGACCACATCGTGGGGGAACTCATGAAGAGGTTTGTCAAAGAACGTCCCATCACAAAGGAACTTCAAGAATCCCTAAAAAAAATTGATCCTGAAAAGGGGGCTATGCTTGCCTCTTCACTGGAAGGCAGTATTCCCGCTATCTGCCTTTCTGCACATACTGCACTTTCCACCGCTTTTGGTAATGATGTGGACAGCTCTATCTCGTATGCCCAGCAAGTGAGCGGCTATGGTGTTTCTGGTGATGTGTTCTGGGGGCTCTCAACTTCCGGGAATGCCAAGAACGTCCTCAATGCCGCTCTTGTAGCCAAGGCCAAAGGCTTGAAGGTATTGGGCATGACAGGCGAAAGTGGAGGCCTCCTTAAGGATCTGTGTGATGTCTGCATCAGAGTTCCTGAGAGGGAAACCTTCAAAGTGCAGGAGCTTCATCTTCCTATCTATCACTGGCTCTGTATCTATCTTGAATCGTTTTATTGGTAGGAGGTGTGTATGCAGTTACTTCCAGGCCTGTTTCAGATTGGGGGGAGCCTATCGGGTTTGACTGCGAACCAGGTAGCCGGTCCTTTTGATGATTGCAATGTCTATGCCCTTAAGATCAAAGAACATATTGTTCTGATTGATTGTGGTAACGGAGAGACCTTCGGGCAGATTGAACAGAATATGCTCTCTTGGGGACTTGATCCCAAGGCCATATCCACCTGCCTGTTAACCCACGCCCACTACGACCATGCCAATGCTGGCTCAATTCTCAAAAAAAAGGGTATCACTCTAATTGCACACTCACAGTGTGCTGATGCTGTGAAAACAGGAGATGAGCGGTGCTGTGGCTTTTTATATCATAGAAAATTTCAACCATTTGAAGTCGATAAGAGTATTCTGGATGGGCAACAGCTCAATCTTCACGGTCTTTCCATAGAAGGTATTCACCTGCCTGGACACACACAAGGGTGTACTGCCTATATGATCACATGGGAGGGTAAACGGGTGTTGTTTTCTGGAGATGTGATAGGGACTCTGGGATACGGGCACTTTGGTTGGGATGGATCCATAGATTTTGACAAACAAACATATATCAATTCTTTACGTAAAATGGCCAGGCTTGACTTTGATGTCATGCTCCCGGGGCATGGACTCTGCTCGTTCTGCCGTCCATTGGATAGGGTAGAGACGAGTCTGAATGAAGCCATGATCCAATGGAGGTGAGTAATCACAAAAAAGGGAACCCTTGCAGGTTCCCTCTTTGCTAGGTCGTCCGAGGACTAGTAGCGGTTGTTATTGTAAGACGGGCGGGGCTTTGCAATGGCTTCGTTAACGCGGAGGTTACGGCCATCGATTTCCTTACCGTCGAGCTGTGAGATAGCGGCTTCTGCAGCAGAATCCTCTTCCATCTCTACGAAACCAAAGCCCTTGGGGCGACGAGTTTCGCGGTCAATGATGATATTTGCAGACAGAACGTTACCGTACTGTGCGAACAGGTCCCGAAGTTCTTCTTCGGAGGTGTTGTAACTCATGTTACCAACGTAAATTTTCTTTGCCATTAAAAGCATCCTTTACAGGCTTAAGCCTGTATTCATAATATCGCTCTATTTGGCGCAGTCTTGAACTTTTTTGCCTGTCTGCTGGAGGATTCAGTAAAGAATGCATACATACTAAGATAGGAAAACGGACTAGCTGCAACTCAAAAAACTAAAGCAACTGCATATTATCATGGACGCCAGATAATGTCAATCTGCTATTCAGACTACTTGTAAATCATTGTGGATTTATTGATATTTTTGATATATACGTCTGTACTATGCGAATAATCCTAGCAAAAAGCCAAGAAACTGGAGCTGCGACCTGTTTTATGAGAGACCTTTGTCCTAATCTGAGAAAAATAGCAGTTCTCCTGGATCATAGCCAGAACTGCTGCTAAGATACTCACCAGAGGGTACATGCGATGAAACATTTAGAGGTGGCGGCTGCGCTAATCATACAAGACAACAAGGTCTTTGCAGCCCAGCGTGGGGATGGGGGCGAACTAGCCAGGAGATGGGAGTTTCCCGGTGGGAAGCTAGAACCGGGAGAGAAGGGTGAAAAGGCTATCGTAAGGGAGATCTTTGAGGAGCTTGGAACACAAATTACAGTTCGAAGACATGTCCTCAGCGTTGAACATCAGTACAGTACCTTCTCCATAACTCTCCATGGCTACCTCTGTGAACTTGTTGGGGTTGAACCCACTCTCAGTGAACACCTGGCATCCAAGTGGTTGGAAAAAGACCAACTCTTTTCTGTCTCTTGGGCAGAAGCAGACCTTCCACTCGTCAAGGCAGTTGCCGCCTTGTTGGAATAGCAGATGGATCAAAACGTACATGAATTGCTTCCCAAGAGCTTGGAGACTGGGTTTCTCAATGCTTCCATAGGTTCCTCTGGAGAATTCCGACCGCATCTGGTATTGAACGACCCTCCAAGAAGCAAGGTGCTTACCACCCTGCTCAAAGAATTGGAAAGCTGCACCTCCTTCGAGTTCTCTGTTGCTTTCATCACAGCAGGTGGCTTGGCAATGTTGCAGCAGGGCCTCCATGATGCAGAGGCTCGAAACGTCAGAGGGAAGATCCTTACCTCTGATTACCTGAACTTTACCGACCCCAATGCCATCGAACATCTCATGACTAAATTTTCCAACATAGAAGTACGGGTCTATAGTGAGAAGTCCTTCCATGCAAAAGGGTATCTGTTTCACCATGGTGATAAGGGGTATTCCTCTCTTGTCCTGGGTAGTTCCAACATTACCCATGGTGCGCTTGCAACCAACAGGGAGTGGAATGTGCATCTGGTCTCCCTCACCGAAGGAGAACTGCTGGTAAAAACCCAGGAAGAGTTTGACCTTGTCTGGCAGGAGGCTGTTGTTGTTAGCCCCGCTTGGCTGGAGCAATATAGGAAAATCCATGAGAGTTTTCGTAGAAACTCTGGGTTTTTACCAATTCTTGGTGGAGAGCCAATACCAGAGAAGGAATATAGAGAAGGGGAGATCATACCCAACTACATGCAATGTGAAGCATTGGCCTCCCTCGATGAGCTTCGCTCCCAAGGAGAGTCCAAGGCCTTGCTCATCTCAGCTACAGGGACTGGTAAAACTTTTCTTGCAGCATTTGATGTTGAAAACCAGAAGCCCAACCGTTTCTTGTTTGTAGTGCACAGGCAACAGATAGCACAGGAGGCGCTGCGCAGTTTTCAACAGATATTGGGAAAGGAGATTTCCTGTGGCCTGTTGGGGGGAGGCACCTCTGAAATTGATGTGCAGTATCTTTTTTCCATGGTACAGACACTTTCAAAGGATGAGATACTTCATTCGTTTACTCCTGACCATTTTGACTATATTGTCGTGGATGAGGTGCATCATAGTGGAGCTTCTTCCTACCGTAAGGTTCTGTCCTATTTCAAGCCCTCTTTCCTCCTAGGTATGACTGCCACCCCAGAGCGTACAGATGACGTGGATATCTACAGCCTCTTTGACCATAACATCGCCTATGAGATCAGGTTGAACCAGGCTTTGGAGGCTGATCTTCTCTGTCCCTTTCACTACTATGGCATAGCAGATTTGAGTGTGGACAATGAAAGCCTTGACGACCTTTCTCTCTTTTCCTCAGTAGAGATAGGTCAGCGGATTGTGCAGATCAAGCAGATGCTTGATCGCTACAGTATTGGCACCTATCGTCGTCGTGGTCTGATCTTCTGTAGCCGCAACAAGGATGCTCAGGAGATTTCAGCAGGACTCAATGCCTTGGGCCTGAAAACCCTGGATGTAAGTGGTGCTGACTCTGCCTATGCCAGGGATGATGCCTTTGCCCGCTTGGAGATGGATGAAGGGGAAGGGATGCTTGAATACCTGGTTACCGTGGACATCCTAAACGAGGGGGTTGATATTCCTTCCCTCAACCAAGTGGTTATGGTCAGGCCTACCCAGTCAGCCATAATCTTTGTCCAGCAATTGGGTAGGGGCCTGCGTAAGTTTCCAGGAAAAGAGTATCTTACGGTAATTGATTTTATCGCCAACTACTCAAACAATTATATGATCCCCATTGCCCTCTACGGGGACAACAGCTATAAGAAGGATACGCTGCGCAGGTTTGTCAGCGGAGGGAGCTTAAGCCTGCAGGGAAGTTCTACAGTAAGCTTCGACAAGATTGCCAAAGAGAGGATCTACGCATCCATCAATACCGCATCCTTTCAGAGAAAGAATCTTCTTAAGGAAGAGTTCATGAAGGTCCGTTCAAAGGTTGGGAGGATTCCAACCATGATGGACTTTATCCGCTTGTACGCAATTACACCCTTAGCCTTCATTGAATATTCCAAGAACTACTATCAGTTCAAGAGTTGTATTGGACTTGTTGGCCATGCCGAGCTTTCTCCCTTGCACCTGAAAAGTCTCAATTTTCTCTCCAAAGTGCTCTGTTATGGTCAGCGTCCCTATGAGGCGATACTACTCTCTGCCCTTATGCAAAGGAAGAAAGGTTTGAGTGTAGTGATCCTGCAAGAGCTGGTACGGGAGGCCTATGGTTTCATAGCCGAAAAGTCATCTATTCAATCAGCAATCGATATTTTACAGGGAGGCTTCTTCAAGAAGGCTCAAGCTGTGTCTTTTGGCGAGCTCCCATACTGTGTCTGGGAACAAGGGTCGTTAGTGCCGACAAAAGGGTTTATCACCTTATTGGAAAACAAGACCTATCAGACTGAGGTTGCGGATATTCTCGCACTTGGCGAGTTTGAGTACAGACAACACTACTTGGAAGGGAGGGATGAACATGATCTGGTACTGTATCAGAAATATACCCGCCAAGAGGTCTGCCGTCTGTTGAACTGGAATAAAGATGAGTCTGCAACCATCTATGGCTATACGGTGCATAAAGCCACGAGGACTTGTCCTATCTTTGTTACCTACCATAAGGATAGGGTAAACATTGATGCGAGCATCGATTATCATGACAAATTCCTTTCAAGGGACATGTTCCAGTGGGAGACCCGCAACAGTGTCAGGCTTGGTTCTGTCGAGCCACAATATATAAGGGGAGAACTGGGGCCTATGCAGATTCTTCTTTTTGTACAAAAGTGTAATGACGAGGGCAGGGCTTTCTATTATATGGGTGAGTTGGCTTTTGTTTCAGATGAACAGAAGCAAAAGACCAACAACAAGGGAAAGGTCCTTCCTGTAGTCGAGATGCACTTCAGGGTGCATCCCAGCGTACAGGCGGACCTGTATTCCTACATTATTGAGAAGGTTGAGAATGGTGAAGAAGGTGCTGTCTCAGCTGGGTAGCATCTGGTTATAGATGAAGGGATTATTTTCCGTGAATGTTTCGAATACCGTGTCATTATGGAACTGTAGGAATTCTTTTTTCGGCCATCGCTCTGGGTTATTGGGTAGGGTAATTTTCTTACTCTTGTACTGGGCCAGATACCTTACCAGTGGAGGATCTTTGATCTTTTCTGAAACAATGGTCTCATAGCCAGAAGGGGAGAGGGTGAAATACCCTGTATCGAAAGCCCTGTCCAAGAGGGCATTGAGCAGCAATCCGTTTTGTGGATTGGTGCGGTTGTTCTCATCTTTACGCCATGGCACGATATGGCTTGCCAGGAGCATGTCAGTGTTTCTGATGGAGGAGAGGCAGCACTGGTAGTTGTAGTTAGAAAGCAAGGCAAGGCGGAAGGCTCTCTGCCCTTTGCGAATCGTAGCCCATCCATAGGAATCCTGTTCGGCATAGTCCTGCTCAGGGCGGGTATCCAGCCCTTGGAAGGGCAACACGATGCCAGGATCAGCGGCAGAGAAGGAGTCCCCTACAAACGCCCGTACGCTTTCATCATATGCAACAAATAACTCGTAGGGTTTGTTCATAAATTGCTTCCATACCATCCGATCAACCTTGCTTATGTTAGAAAATCCTTTGCTGGTATGGGAATTATCCAGACTTCGCAGGTTGCCCAGCTTGAATATCACTGCAGAGGGAGTTCTGCCAAGCAACGTGGCATACTCCTTGATAGTGGGATTGTCCTTATCCCACTTCCCAGAAGGCAGGAGGGTATACAAAAACAGAGCTATGATGTCTTCCTGTTCTGTCCAGTTGCTTGCCATAATCCCAGGGTAGCATCAAAGACCCCTGTTGCATAGAAAAATACCTCTCTCTCTTGACGAATGACAAACTCTGTACGATTCTATAGGTAGGATATGACAAATACCAGAAGAACACATAGGAGAGTCTCGATATCCTTTGGCTGTTGTTTTCAACAGACCAAATTTTTCTGTTTTGCAATTTGATCAAGCCAGGATTGGCTAAAGGAGCGAAATGTGAATAAGAAACGTGAAACTATCAGAAAACCTGTAGACCGTGAAGCGAATCTTGAATGGGATGATGAGGATAGGTATGTACCCCCCCAAAAGGAAAAGAACGGCAAGCACCGTTCTGAGGAAGAGGATATGATCCTTGACAAGGATGATAATTGATTACCGAGCGAGTGCCGGGAAAGCAAGGTGAGATACGTGAGCCCCTGGGGTATTGATACCTTTCATTCTCTGTACCGAATATTCTCCCCCATGCACCTCTTGTGTGTGGGGGATTTCTTTTACAGGGGACAGATTGCCTCGACAAGGTTACTCTTTGATAGATCTACCTTGATCTTGGGAATGTATTGGGTGTAGATGGTCCGTCCCCCCTGGTCTTGGAATGCAACGTGTAGGGAGTACTCCCCTGGTTCAAGGTTGACTGAGCCTACCCACGCTGTGGCAGGTAAGAAGTGAGAGGAGCGCACATCAGCTTTTTCACTGGCATAGTTGAATATCTTCATCACCAAACTAAGGAGTTCTTCTCCGACAGTCGGCCCATCATCCTGATTGGTGACACTGTCGTAGACAGCTACACCCAAGGCCTTCAGGGTAGAACGGGTCACCGCCTTGAGTCGGGCGATGGAGGAGGATGCCTTGAAGGTCTCTATGGCTATCGAGCTGAGGCTCTCAATTCTTTCCAGGTGGAAGCTTGTCCCATCTTCTAGGGAAACCACTACCCTTTTGATGGGGGACTTTCTCTCTACAAGGACAGGGTAGGCAATCTTCGCATAGTTGTTCCTCGAGACATAGATTGAATCTACCGCTTCACGTTTTTGTGGTGACAACCCATTGAATGCCACCAGGTTGAGCCGTGCCTTCTTCTCTGGGATAGGTTCAGCTTCTCTTGTCATGGAGGAAGGAATTGCAAAAGGGTAGAGTTCTGGCTGGGTTTTGAACGATCGCGCTACCTCTTTGAGCGAGTATCTGTACAGGTTGTCATCCCCGATTCCCCTTGCAACGACCATACTCAGGTAGTTTGCCAAGGCCGAGGAGGAGAAGGCTAGGGAATAGGTCTCCAAATTGCCATTGGAAATTCCTTTGTCATGTGCATAGCTCGTAACTCTCTTCGCCTGGGTCTCATACTTCTGTTTGAGCAGAGACTGCTTCTCTATCGATCGGTTCAGCTCTACAAGAGCTGATTCCTCTTCTCCCAGATGCAGGTAGTTCAGGGCCTTGAAGACATTGATGTAGATGTCCTCATACGCCTCCCCCTGATATTCGCGGGTGTTGTCGTTGACAATGAAGGATGCAATATTTGCCGTGACACTTTCAGTGTAGGCCTCTCGTATTTTTCTTTCTGATGAGGAGAGCTGTTCGTTGGAGAGCTTGTACTCACCGCCTAGGCGGGAGAGCAAACCAGCATCCAAATCCATAATAAGCGAACCCTGTCGCTTAATGATGGATTCTCTTTTTTCCAGCAGGCTTGTATAGGCTGCTCGAAAGTTGCCCTGCGAATAGAGGTTTTCTGTATTGGATATATCAATGACAGAGGAACAGCCCCCTAAAAGAAGGACCAGTAAAAGCGCGGGCAACCATGCTGTTTTCCTCATTTGTCCCCCTTCCCTGCATGCAATACCTAAGGATTGTAGCCTTAGTATAAAAAAATGTACCACCTTTAAGAGGTAGTTGCAACAAAAAACCTGTTATATGAGTACTGAAAAAGTGGCCAAAAGAATGAAAATGTCAGAATTTTATATTCACATACGCATTTATGTATTGTACTATGAGTTGTAGCCTGCTTGTAACCTCATTCGGTATAGTACTGTTTGACATGTAGATACCTTGCAGTGGCTGAAGCTTTTGGGGAAAACCATGGTATAGGCTCCCCCTTTCCCGTGTATAATTGGTAGAAATAGTTGAATTAGGGAGTGTAATATGAAAAAAATGGTACGTCTGAGTTTCCTTCTGGTGGTGCTTATCGCCTTGTTGGCATCCTGTCAGTCCACTGTCTCAGTGGATAGGCTTTCATCAGACACTGATATTGATCTCAGCGGTAACTGGAATGATACCGATATCCGTCTTGTTGCCTCCTCCTTGGTTGCTGATAGCCTGAACTCCCCTTGGGTGGACAAGTTCAGGATGAAGAATATGAAGAACCCTGTAGTTATTGTTGGAAGCTTCCTCAATAGGAGCAGTGAGCATATTGATACCTCCATCATAGCCAAGCGCTATGAGATGGAGCTTATCAACTCAGGCAAAATCGACATGGTTGCCGATGTGTCCTTCCGTGCAACCGTCCGTGATGAACGCGAGGAGCAACAGTACTTTGCAAGCGAATCGACAGCGAAGGCTTTGGGCAAGGAGATCGGAGCAGACTATCTGTTGCAGGGTTCTGTAAGGACCAACCTCGACCAGGTAAGCGGGAAATCCATACGGACCTATTACGTTTCTGCCGAGCTGATCGACATAGAGACCAACCAGAAGGTCTGGGTTGGTGAAGAAACCATCAAGAAGATGATCAAGCAAAGCAAATACAAGTACTAGATAAAGGCGCAGCAACCATGAAGCAATGTCGACAAGTTTCCTATCTGTTTATTCTGTTTGCCATCCTTTTACTCAGTAGCAGTTGTGCCTCGATCTCCACAGGCACAACCCCGCGTTGGCTCGATACTCTCTATGACAAGCAGTACGATGAGGATACCTATCTCTGTGCAGTCGGAAGTGGTTCCTCACGGGAGAAGGCGGTTGATTCTGCTCTTTCCTCCCTTTCACAGGTGTTCAACTCCCAGGTGCGTTCGGTGACCACAGTCCTATCCCTTTCCACCGCTAACAAGGATGCAATGGGAGAGGTGAAGTTTACCGAACAGTCTGAGATGATGGACCAGGGCAGTGTCACTTCCTCTACCGACAGGATTGTTGGGGCGCAGGTTGTGAATACCTCCATTGATGGCAATGCACGGGTGTACGTTCGCGTTGCTCTCCATCGTAAGAAGACTGCAGAACTCTACCAGAAGGAAATAGATGAGCTCAATCTCTCGATAATGTCCGTGAGGAGAGAGCTTATTTCTCTTTCCGATCCTCTGGAACGCTATTTCATGCTTCTGAAGGCAGTATCCTTTTCCAAACGGCAACAGAACCTTTTTGACCAGATACAGGTGCTCTTGAAAAAAAGCCAGAATTCGACCTTGATACCCTTGGAGCGGGAACTCTCAGGGATGGCCTCCTCTGTAAGGGTGGCTATTTCAGTCGATAGCCTTGAGGACCATCAGGTGCTCTTCTCTGCCTTCTCCCAGAAATTGGTGGAGCTTGGGTTCTCCGTTGTCCCCTTGGATGCCAATCCCACAGCATTATTGGACCTGCAGTACGAGAGCACTCCCCTTGAGCTCAAGGACAGCCCGTACAAATATGCACGCTACACACTCTCTGCACAGCTCAATAGTGGCAGTTCCACAGTTTTCTCGTACCAGAAGAGTGAACGTGAAGCTGCATTGAGCATCGAGGATGCCCAGAAAAAAGCCCTGATCCAGGCTACCACCAAGGCAGTTTCCGAGTTTTTCGCCCTCTTGCAACAAAGGCTAGGGGATACTACATAAAATTTCACGTATTGGAGGTCATTCATGAAGAAGGTTTTGATCGTACTGGTTGCGGTTCTTTTGGTTTTTGGACTTACTGGATGTGCATCAATGAAACAAGATGCCCCACCACCTGCCCCTGAGAAGAAAGTAGTTCTTGGCGCTGATGGTATCCCCCAACCAGATTGGGTCTACAAGACAGTGTCGAGCCAGGACATGCACTATGAGTCCGGATATGGGATGATGAGTAACAAACAGAACTCCATCAAGCGAGCAACTGTTGAGGCCAAGAACAAGATTGCAGCATGGGTAAGCACCTCTGTCAAGGAAGTTGTGGTCACCTATGTCAATGATGCCGGCAGTGGTGACAATCGCCAAGCCTTGGATGCTAT
The DNA here is from genome assembly GCA_016342655.1 of Sphaerochaeta sp. Taxonomy (GTDB): domain Bacteria; phylum Spirochaetota; class Spirochaetia; order Sphaerochaetales; family Sphaerochaetaceae; genus Sphaerochaeta. The sequence goes on from JAEINL010000035.1 coordinate 30,228, forward strand.
GGAAACCATTAGCCAGCAGGTAGCTGAGGCCACCCTTTCCGGTGTTTCCACAGAAGAGATGTGGGTCGATGCAGAAGGTGGCGTATGGGTCCTTTGCTCCATTCCTCTTGCTAACATTGAGCAGAGCTTTGAGCCTGCCGCTGAAGCCGTCGCAGAAGCTTTTGTCGAGAGCGATGCCGCAGCAGCTGCAAATGCCAAGATGAAGGATGCCTTTGCAAACCTTCTGAAAAAGGCAAACTAGTAAACAATGAGAAGGATATTGCTGGTATGCATCATGCTCCTCCCCCTGATCGGATGCTCCACCACTGGTGGTGTGTCCGATCTAGGAGTTAGCTCTGATGCCCTTTCGCTTCTGGACTTGAGCAGCTACCCTGCGAATGTCTATGTGGGAATCTCCGGGCCCTACTCCACCGAGGAGCGTATGGCAGAGGAGGCTATCCTTGCCTGTGCCAAGAGCCTTCTTCTTGAAAGGGCGCTTGCCATGGATACCACCCTTGTGATGCAGTCCAGCAGCAACAAGGGGCTTCTCGCATATGCCCAAAAGGAAAAAGCCTATTATGATGACAAAAGTCTCAAAGAGATAGTTGAAGCACTTGAAATACTCTCTATCACCTTTGATACCAAGGCAGGCGCGGTTGTGCTTGCCCGATACCCTGATGGTATGCAAACAAAAAGGATCTATACAGCGAGAGACGTCTCTGAAGGCAAACCTGATTGGCTAGTCCGCCTTCCCCAAGTGGATGGCTATCGCTTTGGCATCGGAAGCAGCAAGGCCTACTACTTCCTCAACGACTCCCTTGAGGCCTCTGATTTTTCTGCTGCCCAGAATCTTCTGGACTTCAATACCGAATATGCCTATTCCAAATCCCTGACCACAACGCGCGAGGGCAGTGAGAGCAGTATGGACTCTGTCCTCTACCAAGCCCAGCGGGGCCTGCTCCAGGGTTTTGCCATAGTCGACCGATATTATGACAAAGACAGTGATACGTACTGGAGCCTTGCCTCCATCACAGAATTAGGAGCTACCAAATGAATAAGAGATTTCTCGCCCTTGTATGTAGTGCCGGCTTGTTGCTTGTCCTTGCAGGTTGTGCAAGTACCCCCAAGCCAAATGCCGATGGATCACCATACTGGACTACCTCAACTCCGAATAACACCCGTACACTGCATTTTGAGGTGGGCTCCGCAAAGATGTCGACCCCTCAGCTTAGCCTGTTACGTGCTGAGTCCGCTGCAAAGGATGCCATCGGACGATGGGCCTCCACTACTGTAGACAATGCCCTGGTGACCTTTGTCGAGGAAGCTGGAGAGTCATTGAGGAATCAGCAGACCCTTGAGGTGCTGCAGAACCTGAGCGTGCAGACAGTCAACATAGCCCTTCGTGGTGTATCTGTTGCCGAACGGTATACCGCTCCTGATGGAACCGTCTGGGTACTGTCCTCCTATCCTGTCAAGAACCTCAAGGATGCCTACAAGCAGCAGACCGATGCCCTGGAACGCAAGCTTGAGATTGCAGAGGCCAAGTCGGACCTGATGATGGCATATCTGGAAAGCCAGCTGGAAAATGATGTCGTTGAACCCTAATACGTAGTATTTTCATTCCCCAACGAAGCGAGAGTAGCGGAAGCATTACCATGGTTCCATTACCGAGCGAGTGCCTTTCATGAATTAGTGATAGTTTGTTGTGTATGGCAATTATTCTCTTGACCAACAGGAGAAGAATTGCCATCTTAGTACTAGGAGATCCTATCATGAATAAAACTATCATTATCATACTTGTTGTCATACTCATATTCTTCTTGCTGTTAGTTGCCTCTATGGTCTTTGCCAATGGGAAGAGTGAAACCTCATCTGTTGTAGGTGAAAAAAAAGCTTCCTATCGCAAGATTTCAGCTCAAGAGGCTAAGGCGATGATCGACAGCGGACAAAGTCTTATTGTCCTTGACGTACGTACCCCTGGTGAGTTTGCAGGAGGTCATATAAAGGATGCCATCAACATAGCGAATGAGACAATTGGAAGCGATAGGCCTTCTGTCTTGCTTGAGAAGGATGCAACCATTTTGGTGTACTGCAGAAGTGGTTCCCGAAGTGCACAGGCAAGCAAGAAACTGCTTGCACTCGGCTATACCCAGGTCTACGATTTTGGCGGGATCATCGATTGGCCCTACGAGATTGTTCAGTGAGGTCGGCCTTGATAAAGAACACGCTACACAATCCTGAATATCTCTATATCCATGAAAAAGGGCAGGGTTTTGTCTATGGTTCTGACCAGGAGTGGTATCCCACGCTCTGGCAAAGACGAGCTGGTTGCGGACCTACTACAGCAAGTAATCTGATGCTCTACTTCCAGCAAAAACAGAAACCTCGGCTCCTGGAAAAAGAGGAAGCGCTTCTTGTGATGCAGGAACTGTGGAGCCTTGTAACACCGGGTATTATGGGGGTGCATCTTCTCAGTCAGTTCACCAAGGGTGTAGAGGCCTTTCTGCCAAAGTTGCCCTATGCCCTCAAGGAACAGACCTTGAAGATTGGCAAGGCAAAGAGCAAAAGGCCGTCTCTTGCTGATATGGTTGCTTTTTTGGTCTCTTCCTTTGAAGCTGACTCCCCGGTGGCCTTTCTCAACCTTTCAAGAGGGGTCTTGTCAAACCTTGACGAATGGCACTGGGTCACCCTGGTCGGTGTTGAGCAGGAAGGGGAAGGTGAGAGTGTCTATGCTACTCTCTATGACGCGTCCCTAACGTGGAAGATTAACCTTGGCCTCTGGCTCGAGACAACAACGCGCGGTGGAGGGTTTGTCAGCTACCTTCCTGCCTAGCAAAATATTCTTCCCTCTTTAATATGATGACTTATGCACAAGGCTATTGGACAGCATGGTGAAAATGTCGCATGAAATGTGTCGTGTATTTCAATGTCTTGGTAGGGCATGCATCGACGCAATGACCACACCCGACACAGCGTAGAGTATCCACAGGGATCCCGTTTTTGGCAAAGGATTTGACATCAATGGAGAGTGGACAGACACTTGTGCAACGTCCACATTGGATGCAGTGCTTCTCATCGGTCAGTATCTTCTGCCCCCCAAGTCTGCCTATCCAACCCAACAGGGTGCCTAACGGACAGTAATAGCAGTAAAGCCTTCCAATGAACGCTACCCAGAAGAACATGGCCATGAGAAGCTCAAATATGAGGTACTTGTAGGTTTCCACTTGGGAGATCAGAGCCTGATCAGTAAAGAGTTTTGCTCCTGTGGTCCAATACAAGGTAAAGAACAGGGCAAGCAGGAAAAAGATTTTTCTGAGTAGAGAAAGTAAGGTGAGGTATTTGCTTGAAAGGGGGGGCTTGCGTGTACCCACCAAAGGGATTGCAGGCTCAAAAATCTCTGCAGCAAAGCCATTGAATAGGCACAGTGTCGAACACTGCAACCTGCGTCCGAAAAGCAGTGTCCCTACGAGGATACCGCTGCTGTATATCCAGAAAAAAAGAATCGAGGCCCTGATACCTCCCAATCCAATGCTTTGGCTCAGGCTCTGTTGGATGCTTGTGCCTTCCACTCCTGCCTGCAGTGGGACGGTGGACCAGGGCAGTGGCATGGCAAAATAGTATACCTCTGGATTGGCTAGGAGTATTGGCAGGATGATGTGGACCAGAAGGGCAGCTATGGTGAAGCCAACAAGGTTTTTCTTGCGCATAGAATTGCTACCCTTCTGTGTTCGGATGCGCAGGGTAAGGACGCTGCATACCACAATAAGCAGCGTCTTGAACCAGTTCTCATAGAAGTGCCACAAGCTCTCTATTGCATGCGCAGCCTTAGGGGATGCAGAAGGGACATAGCCCCAGTTGAGTGAGGCTATGATAAGGCCCAGACCAATATACATCCAAAGAAGCGCTTTCAGGAGACGGAGCTCCCAGGTGGTGGTATGCATCAGAGGTGGTTAGCTTGCTTTCTCTGCATGAACAGAATAAGAACAAGGGTTGCCACCAAGAGGACCAATACAGATTGTACTGTGATGATGACCACAGGGTAAGCACTGTTGAAACCAGAGGCAGAGGTATGCTTGATGAGAATCCCTATAAAGGCCCAGATGAGTGTGGCCACGTAGGGGATGTCCCTTGCCAAAATGGCTGTAGTCATGCCGATAAGGGTGCCGATGATGATGAGCGTGCTTGTCCAGACTGCTTCGCTGAGGCCCCATCCACTGAATCCGATGGTAACCAGAAGGACCGTGATATTCGCGATTGTCGCTACGGTTATCCATCCAAAATAGATGGAGAAGGGCAACTTGATGAAGAACCACTCCTTTCGTGTCATTGGCCTGTTCTTGAGAACAAGATGGATGGTTATCAGGGAGAGAAGGATGAGAAGCATCATGATTACCGAGAGAAAAATGACATCGTAATGCCAGCAGAAAATCCAGATGGAGTTAATCAGCGAGGAGAAAGCAAAGATAGTGCCCAATCGTGTGAGAAGCTCCCTATCGGTAGGGTTTTCTTTCTGGAACAGTCCCAGCTGGTAGAGTGTGTAGAGCCCGAGCAACAGATAGATGACCCCCCAGATGGAAAAGGTCACCCCAGACGGGGCAAAGAGGTTGGGGAAGGCATCTGAAACCTCCCCTGTGGTGATTCCTGCTATGGGGAGGGTGTTTGCAAGGGCGTTGACAGTTATCATCAGGATGAAGGTAATTGCGACGAGAATGGAGGTTGGTGAGAATTGTTGTTTCTTGTCCATGTGTTTCTCCTACATCATAGGAAAAGTACCAAAAGTATTAATATATATTAAAAAATATGTTATAATGTATTTAAGCTTTAACGATAATATTCTGAAGGAAGTTACAATGAAGATGTTTTATGGGTATGCAAGAAAATCTACTGAGGGACAAAATGAAGCTTCTCTTGAAGTTCAGCTAGATAGTCTGAGGAAAATTGCTGATAAGCTAGGTATGAGTTTTGAGCCAATTAAAGAAACAGGTTCAGGAAGAAACATTAGCTCAAGACCAAAGTTTCATGAAATGCTTCAGGCTAAAATTCAAAGGGGAGATGCAATAGGCGTCTATGACTCCAGCAGACTTTCTAGAAATGAACCCGAAGTATTCATGATTTACCAGAAGTTATCTGAAAAGGGTGTAGATATTTATGTTGATGGGAAGCAAGTTGATTTAACTAATCCCCAAGATAGGATGATGGTAGGCGTAAAGGCTTCTTTTGATGCATATTTTGTTAACATTCAAAAGGATAAAAGTCTTAAAGGTATTCAAAAGGTTAAGGCAAATGGAGATTGGATATTTACTGGGCGTATGCTTGGGTATCAAATCATAGGTATTGGGAGTAGACGAAGGGTAGAAATTGTACCAGAAGAAGCAGATATCATCAGATATCTTTATGAGGAATATGCAAAAGGGAGATCAATAAATTCCATAACCAAAAGTCTGAATAGCTTAGGAAAACAAACCAAAAGTGGTAATAAGTTCAGCCTTGGAACAATAAGGAGAACACTTAAAAAACCTATTTATAAAGGGTTCTATCCTCTTATAGGACCTGGGGCAAAAGTGTGTCAAGGAAACATACCTTATGACGAGAATAACATGGTTAAATCGAATCTATACCCTCCGATCATATCCCCAGAACTTTGGGATGATGTCCAAAATTCATATAGAACTGTGCATAGAACCCATGCAATACAATATTCATATAACTATGCAGGGTATGAACTTTCATCAATTATACATTGTAAGGGTTGTGAAGAACTTGGTGAGAAATCTTCTTTTGTGCATTGCCATCATAAAACTAATCATAGGGAGGGCAGAAAAGAATCTTATGTAGATTACAAACATGTAAAGGGTTGTCCTGTTCACCGTTGCACGCTTAATTCAAAAATATATGAATCCCTCTTTAGGTTTTGTTTTTATCTATTGTTCATGGATTCTTCTGAGCTATCCAGTTTTCTAGATGATAAGAGAAAGGAAGCTGAAGCTTTTTCACGTACAACATCGGAACAGATAAAAGATGTTAAGAAACAACTGAAACAAATCACACAAAAGCAAACGAATATAGAGGATTTATTCATTAACACAGGGGAATGGACTGATAATGTCAGGAATAGGTTAGATGAATTTAAGGCGGAAGAAAGTCGCTTGAAAAATGTCCTCAGTAATTTGAAATATTCCCAACATTTCTCTGAAGAACAAATGGACTTTATGACAGGAAAGTATACAGAAGAATCATTAGCTAACTTTCTTCTAGCAGACAAAGCAGCAATAAGAAGGCAGTATTATTTGGATATGATGGAATCTGCTTATGTTGATGTTGATGATTTGCTGATAAGCTACAAAAATGGTAAGAAATTCAAAATTGGATTAGGAAGAACCAGAAGAGGGAGAAAGCTTCAAGAGGTCTTTGACGTTGATACTTTTTTCAATGATCGATTTCAGTTTCAAGCAAGAATTGATACACAAGCAAAAGACTTAAGGATAGTAAAAACTAGAGCTTCGACTCACTATGCTAGTCCAAATACTCAATGGGAACTGGCTACTGTAAAAGAGTACCAACAGCGTTATGATAAGGAGTGGGAAGCTGTTAAGGATAATATATCAAGTATTATCTCATCCATAAGTGATGGAAGTCTTCCTTCTCTTGATTGGTAAGAAGTCTCATTGCTTGAATCAGCAGGATTTAGTCTCATAGATATACCTGTGCTTGCAGGTGTTTTTTTGCATGACTAATGGCTTTTAAGGGACAATTTTGTAATCTCAAGCTAGTCATTCCTTAAAATTGGAAAGCCCTTATATAAAGTAAATAAAACAACACTTTAAGCAATATCTACGGTATACTTTAAGATAGTAAATAAGGGAGCGTACTATTCTAAAAAATTTCATAAGATTACTTATAAATGAGGTTAAGTGTGTCACAAGTACATTATTTCCAACGTTACAGTTCCAAAGAAAATACAGTCACCAATACCATTTTGCATCTCCTATCCAGAATTTACAGCTATTCACCCTACAGACTGAACAGCATACTGAATGAGATATGTGGTTTGGAAATACCAATTGGCCTTTCGTTTGAACAACAGAAAAAAGAATCTCAATCAGTGCCTGATGGAACGATATCGCAGCAAGCCTTTACACTAAGAATAGAAACGAAAACAGAGTCTAGACTCAATAAAAATCAACTCCTAAAACACTGTAATGGCTTTACAGATGGAAGCAAATATCTTTTAGTAATTACAAAAAATGCAGCAGATGAAAAATTGGTTTCAGAAATCAACGAGTTACCTGATCAAATTCAAATTTCTTTCTGTACTTTCAAACATCTATGTGATGTGGTGTCCGATGAGTTCCATGAATATGAAATTTCAATCAAACTGATTGTTGATGATTTTATACAGTACTGTGCAGATGAGAAGCTTCTTCCAGCAGAAGGTGTTCTTCGTATTGTTCCTTGTGGTTCCTCATTTACTTTAAATAAGGAGAACCTTTGTTATAGTCATCCTGCAGACCGGGGGTACTCCCCTCATGATTATGTCGGTATATACAAAAACAAATCAGTAAGGCTGATTGGAAAAGTATCGACAATCGTTGATGCAAAATCTGAAATTGATGGAATCAAGTATGAAAGTTTAAGCGGAGGGGGGGTCCCTGACACAATTAAGAAGTCCATTGAGAGCATGATTAACTCAGCAGAGAACCATCTGGGTTGGGATTTTTCAAAAAACTATACAAGGTTTTTCTGCTTTGATGAATTATATGAAACTGATTACCGTAAGAGATCGAAAGGAGGGATCCAGGGTAACCGGTACATTAATATTTCTGAATTCATCAAAGATGGTAAAACCGTTGAGGACCTAGCAATCCTATTGAGCGACAAGGAATGGGATTGATACAAATTTTCATTGCAAGCGATAATTCAATATAACAGAGGAAGAAATGAGCCTATCAAATCAAGTATTCGAGTCGTTGATCACAGACTTTTTAGCCCGGAGTATTGAGATTACACAAACGACAATTCTTATTCTGAAAGGTTTTTCTCTGGAATTTTACCAATCGTAACGAGCAGGTGATGAAGGAAGAATGGGAGAAATGGCGGCTCATGTGTGAGCAGTCGGGCATTGTTGAGCTGGTAAAATTTGCATCAAAGAAGAGAAAGTACACCGAAAAGATAATCATGCACGCAAAGTATCCTGTCACTTCCGGAGTCATCGAGGGCTGTATGAATACCATAAAGGTGATAAAGAGGTCTGCCTGGGGATTCAGGGACTTCGAGTACTTCTTCCTAAGAATCAAGTATGCTTTCCTACCCTACAAGGTCAAACAGGAGGTTAAGGACAAGCTCTTCAGAAACTGTTCGGAATACCTTCTACCCCCTATTGACCACCAGAAATGCGGATGAGCCAGAATATTTCAGAGTAACAATTAGAAATCTTCATTACTAAAATCATATTCTCAGCCAGATTAAGTATAATATAATACCAAACATAATTTTTTATTATACACTTACAACATCATGCAATTAACACGTTTATTCACTATTTTCTTATCATTACTTCTTTCTTTTCTTCTTTTATATCAGAATAAACAACAAAAACATCATATTTATGTTTTGTAAAATCCTCTGAAACCCCCAACTTTTTAAATCTATATCCATAAGGGAAAATTCAAAAAATTAATTAAGATTCTCAATCTGGAATTCTTCATACTTATTCCAATCACCAATATATTTCTTAAACCACTCATCAAAGAGTTTATCTAGCCCACCCTTATCTAGAAGGTTCAGTAGCATCACAATATTTGGATTTTCTTTCTTCTCTTTATCTGTAGTACCAACCTTACTCAATAGCCTACTATTGTTTTGTAGAAATCCACCTAAAGCCCTCAACTCTATCTTCAACATATGGGGAATAAACATCTTTTCTTCATTATCTTTATTCTGTGGGCAATATATACATGTTGTAAGACTTCTTTGCTTTTTACTATGGTGATTTATATATAGTGTACTCTTTTCATAAGAGAATCCTTTCTCTTGAAAGTCATTCCAGATGTTATAGTTAGTCTTATTATGATCTAGAATGCTGCTATGATAAGAGTCTATCATCTGGGGAAGAATATTTCTTCTATAAAATAATTCTAATTCCTTCTTACCTGGAAATAATAAATGTTTGTTAAGATCTAAACTTTGTATCGTAAGCTTCATACCAACACGTAGGTTTCGCTAAAACAGCCAATACCTTATCGTCTACCCAAGGAGATAAGAGATGG
>JAEINL010000036.1 GCA_016342655.1 Sphaerochaeta sp.
AAAAACTACTATTTCTCTGCACAGAGCAGGGCATTGGTCAAATGCGCAGGATTTGTAAATGCTATGGATATAATTTTTTATCCAAAGCTTTGGATAAAAAACGAAAACTCTCAGAAGACAGGGATACGGCTATGCCGATGATGATTACTTCTTCCTTAAGCTCTTTGATGCCAGCAGAAAAACCTATGTCAGGAACCCTAAGACTAACAAAATCCCACAAGGTTTATGATTGAGCCACAATGAAGACCTAGTCGAAATAAGATCTCTCCCTGGGAATGGCTACGAGATAAGAATTCATATTAATTCGAGGTATTATAATGATAACAGTAATCATAGCTGAAGATGAAAAACATGAGGCAGACTATTTGCAGGAATTCATTTTAGAGAATTATCGGGGACAAATCAGCTTGCTATCCATCTGTAATGATGGTGTCACTGCTATTCAGAAAGCCACTGAACTTTATCCTGACCTTATGCTACTGGATATTGAAATGCCTAGGGCTAATGGTATTGCTGTTGCTCAAGAAGTAAAGAAATTTGTCCCCTCTTGCTATTTCATTATTCTGACTGCACATGCAACTTTTTCTTATGCCCAAGAAGCTCTTACTGTAGGAATTACTGATTATTTGGTAAAACCTTATCTTGATGATGATTTAAAAAAAGCTATCAATAATGTTTTGCATACTATTGAACATAGTCAAAATAATACCATAGCTTCACTTGTAAAAAAAATAGCAGATATCAATAGCCCAAATATTACCCATCCCATTATTCGACTGGCAAACAACTATATTGAGGAAAACTATGCAGAACAAATATCTTTGGAGACTATGGCTCAGGATATTGGATATAGCACAAGTTATGTAAGCAAATGTTTAAATAGAATAACCGGTAAAAACTTTAATAGATTATTATTGGAACGCAGGCTTCTGATTGCTACCGAGCTATTGACTCAAGATGCTGTTACAGTTTCTGAAGTGGCATATACTGTAGGATTCTCAGACCCCAACTATTTCTATAAATGCTTCAAGGGATTCTTCGGAATCTCTCCAAAGAAATATGCAAAAGCCATAGAGGAAAATACTTAACTTTTTATAAGATTCCCACAATAAGAAATAATAAGAGTCTTAACTGCCAAATTGGTAATAATCCAACAGCCTTCCAGTATCGTACAAACTTGTATTTCCCTACTAAATTTCCTATACTCAAATCTCAAAACTACAGGAGGCCCCTCTTTTGGGAATCTTAGAACTGCTCTTGCTTGCAGTAGGCCTTGCCATGGATGCGTTTGCGGTATCCCTGTGCAAAGGGCTCAGAATGCGAAAAATCAACTGGCCCCAAGGGTTCATCATTGCCCTATCCTTCGGGATATTCCAAGCGGGAATGCCAATAATCGGATGGTCACTCGGTCTCCAGTTCAAACAGTTCATCACCCCAATCGATCATTGGATCGCTTTCTTTCTACTTGCCATCATAGGGGGTAAAATGCTCTATGACTCCCTTACTGAAGACCCTACCTGCCCAGTGGTAGCAGCCGATAAACTCAATCTGAAAGAACTCCTGTTGCTCTCAATCGCTACCAGCATCGATGCTTTGGCGGTCGGTATCACCCTCGCCTTCTTAAAGACCGACATTATTCTCGCCATCTCTCTGATAGGTAGTGTCACTTTTATTCTTTCATTACTTGCTATCCTCATCGGCAATTATTACGGTAACCGCTTGCAAAGCAAGGCAGGAATCTTGGGAGGTGGGGTTCTCATCCTCATCGGAGGAAAAATTCTCCTCTCCCACCTTGGCATCATTGGATTTTAGGCTTCGTCTGATACCCGTATCGGTTTATCTCAACTCTAGGCGAAAGACAATTTTTGTTTCACCCAATTCCGTGCAACCTTGAGCCCTGATGGGGAAGACACTATCAGGAAAAAGGATTTGGTAGGATAAAAATATTTCTTGGTAAAAAGCAAAAAACTGTATTTGGAACCTCCAAATACAGTTTTTCTTGATTTTTGACCAAACAAGTTAGAAAGTCGAAGAAGCACCACTCTGCAGACTACCAACCTGGCTGTACCAATATCCCAACAGCTATACAGGTGAAACCAAGGGAAGCACGTACCAACTGTAGATAGCAAGGGTCAATACCTCTTTCATGAATATAGGTACCACCTCTTGAATCCAAAGCTTGACGTACCTCTTACACTGCTCCTAAAATATATGGAAAGTATCTGTGCACAAGCTATGCGCATAGATGCATATGAAGACTCGGTGACGTAAGCGGAGTAAAGACAATGGATACAAATCACACTACAAACAGAGAGGACCTTATAGCGCCATGTGGCATGAACTGTGGTTTATGCGTCGCTTACCAGTCGCAATTGCACGACCTGAAAAAGCAGGGCTTCCACAGGCAATATTGCCCGGGCTGCATAGCTCGCGGCAAAAACTGTCTGCATATGGGTGATAGCTGCGAACTGCTTCGGGACGGGCGTGTCCGCTTTTGCTTTGAATGCACTGATTTCCCCTGTCAGCGCCTCAAAGTGCTGGACAAACGCTATCGTACGAAATACCACATGAGCATGATTGAAAACCTCAAGTTCATTCAAGAAAATGGTATGGAGGCGTTCATGAGCGAGCAGGCAAAGAGGTGGAAGTGCGAAACATGTGGTGAGGCGATTTGCTGTCACTACGGGCTGTGCCTTGTCTGCGACCTTGACACCCTGCGCGAAAACAAAAAATACCGCTGGGGGGAATAGCTATAAATCTCTACATCCTTCCCAAAAAGTACTTTTCAAACCTGAGAATATCCCTATCCTCCCTGATACCAACTTTGAAGAGCAGAACCTTACATCCCTGCCTTTCCTACAAACAAGGAAATACATAGCAGTGAAAGCTTAGAACGTGAGAAACAGTATTTTTCTCCCCCCTCTCCAGTACAATCCAAGGGAAAAAACAGAGAAGAGTAAGCTCTTGTTTGATGTATCCTTTTTTGCGTAGCAGTATACCTTTAGCTTTTTGATTCTCCAGCATTTCCCCTAAGAGAAAAAGGTATTGAATTTTTGTAACCATAAGGTTACTATAAAGCATGACTACAGGTACCCCTAAACGAGAAAGAAACAAAGAACAAACCCAGCAACGGCTCATCGACGCTACCATCGAATTGTTAAAAAACAATGGTTTTGCATCTTTGGGGATCAACGCCATAGCAGAGCAGGCAAAGGTGAACAAAGCCTTGATATATCGGTACTTTGATGGCCTTCCCGGCCTTATGCAAGCTGCGGCATATCAACTCGACCTTACCCAAACCAAATTGATTGACTTTTCCTTGCCAAAAGACGATGGAAAGGTTGCTATCAAAGCGTATCTCTTTGGAATCTTTCAGGGAATTCACGAAAATTTACAGAATGATCCCCTTGCGCAAAAAATTATGATTCAGGAACTGAGCGAAGAAAACGAAATGACCAGAGTCTTTGCAGAGGCAAGAGAACAGCAAGGATTGGAAGTTACCGAACAGTCGAAGGTTCTGTTCTCAACCCTTGCAGGGCAAGAAAAAATGGAGACATTTGATTTGCAGTCTGCCCTAGCTATTACGTCAGCAGCCATCTACTACCTTACCATGCGTTCCTCTACCGTGCAGATGTTCAATGGAGTGGATATCCAAAGCAAGGAAGGCTGGGACAGAATTTGTTCCACACTCGCAACCTTTTTCGAAAAGGCTCTGGCTTCCCCTGTCTAAGTAGCAGAATTGTCAATCCCACCCTTGAAGCGAGAAGAACCACCGGTTTAAAAAACGGTGGTTCTTCTCTTGTATCTTCTTTTGCCAACAATACGATAGAAAAACGGCCTACAACACATACTGTTTGTTGTAGGCCGAAAAAATAAAGTATCTTCACACCTGGAGATACTGCTATCCTGTGCTCAGAACCTCATTGAGATAGTCAGAGCCTTTTTCATTTTTGGTTTCTTCTCTGTCGTTAGATTGTGGTAGAGATACCAGGGACTATCGAATCGATAATATCCAAGGCGCTGTCGATTCCCTGCATATCGGTATAGATGTTTCCATCTTCTCCCGAGGGAGAGCTATGCCCGATAAGTGCAAAGGTCTTGTCCGATTGTTCAGGATTGGAAAAATTTACGTACGCCCGATAGACCAGAGCAGGCTGTCCGCTTCCCATCGGTCCCCCATTATAGGTTTCGCTTCCAATATCCGCTTCAGCGGTGTAAGTTGCATTGAAATCAGTGGAATGGTTGACTTCAAAGTAGAGATACAACTCATTGTTTGCTTTGGCAAGATCAGCTTTTACTGAAAAATCTGCTTTAGGGGAGGCATGGGAGATATCATCAGGCATAGGACTGTCACTGGTAGGTAATGGCAAACCATCAGAAGCGATCACAGCTCGCTTCCATTCCCATACAGGTAGTGCTTCCGGCCGTCTGATCTGGCCATCTCCAACAGGGTCCTTAGAAGCCTTCATCCATTTCATCTCTCCGATTTTCTCGGTTACCATCAAGGTGTCTATGTACTGACCATCGATTGTTTCAGCCCATAGAACCATTTGGGGTGGATTGTGTAGGGTAATGAACAGGAAGAGAGGGAAGTCATGCAGATAATGCTCCCCAGGCATTACCGAGACTTCTATCTGCGGTAAACTGGGATCCAAGGTCCCTGTCCCCAAGGATATTTCCTTTGTCCCTTTGGCACAAACTGTACTCAAAGTTATTGTAAGCAACAAGAAAGCGACTAATTTTTTCATGGTATTTCCTCATGTGAATTTATGTAACCTTATGGTTACTTGGACTATACAGATAGGTTATTTCTTAGTCAAGTATCCATGCGGTTACATAAAGATTTTTTTATTGGAAGTATGTTTCGCCTGCGTAAGAATTGTTCAGCCTGTAAGTATTCCTAGAGACACATAAGGGAAGAGGGACAAGACATCCTAGACGTAATTCGACTACTCCGCTAAAGCTTCCAAGTATGCTTGCCCAGAGAGAGGACTCCTTGCAATGCAGGGAGTCCTCTCTTTTGCTAGCTAACCACACGATGGGGTTAAACAATCGGCTGTCTTGAGATAGCAAACAATGTCTTACTCCAAGGTCTCCATCACAAGATCTTTTGATAGTTCCACAGGGTTTTCTCTCTTGTCAGATTTTTCCCTTGAAGCAATACGAACTTCCTTGCGAAGGATACTCCATAGTATGGAAGAAGAGACAAGGAACATCAGTACATCGGTTGCAGGCTGTGCATAGATGAAGCCCTTGAAGCCAAACACAGCATTCAGAAGCAACAGAAGTGGAAGGAAAAACAATCCTTGTCTGGAGATGGAGAGAAACAAAGCTGGGAGAGCCTTCCCCAAGGCCTGTACTGTTACGGTACTGAGCATCTGCCCTCCGATAAAGGGAAGCGATAGTATCAGAGCCCTCAGTATGATAGTGGCGGCCTCGACCACTTCAGGGGTAGAGGTGAATACACCGGTTATACTCTTTGCAAACACCCCGAGAAAAAGACTCAGGACAACCCCAATTATTGAGGTAATGAGGATCCCTTGCATAATTATCTCACGTACCCTGGTAAAATTCTTTGCTCCATAGTTGTATCCTACAAGTGGCTGACACCCTGCTGCAAACCCCATAAAGACAAAGGTGCCGATACTCATGATACGTGTGGAAACCCCCAAACCGGCAACCACGATATCACTATACCCTGCAGCAATATTGTTGAGCACTATAAGAGCAACACCCATCAGCACCTGACTTAGTGAGGCAGGGATTCCAATGGAGAATATCTCCCGAAATATTGTCTTGTCGAAGGAAAACAGTTTCGGCTTGATCTGTAATAGTGTCTTATGCTGGGCATAATGCAGCAGGTAGTAGGAAAGGGAGATAAGGTTTCCCAGGACTGTGGCAATGGCTGCACCCCTCACGCCCATGCCAAAGACAAAGATGAAAATCGGATCGAGGATGATGTTTGTGACAGTACCAAGAAACATTCCTACCATTGATCCAATTGCATCGCCTTCGGCGCGGAGCAATTGGCCCATGGCATAGTTGGCCATGATGGGTATTCCACCAAGAAACAATACAAAAACATACTCAGAGGCAAAACCAGAGGTATCGGCACTTGCTCCCAAAACAGAGACAAGGGGTTTGAGGAAGAGTATTCCTACAACAGTAACAATCGCACCCAAAAAGAAACAGAGAGCAAAACCAATTGTCAGGGTCTTATCCGCTTGCTCTTGTTTTTTCTCTCCCAGACTTCGGGAGATATAGGAAGAGGCTCCTGTTCCTATCATTCCGCCAAGAGCCATCATGAGAATAAAGGCAGGCATTGCAAGATTTGCTGCAGCCAGCTGATTGGGATCGCCCAATTTTCCAATAAAAAAAGTGTCAACAAGGTTGTAGAGCACCTGGACCATCATCCCAAGCACGACGGGCAAAGACATCACCATGATTGCTTTGGTGACCGGTGCGTTTGCCAACAGTTCAATCCGATCAGTTTTCATATGCATCCTTTCCCACAGATTCATGGGCTAGCATTTTGGCTTTCTGGGATACGAGTAGCAATGTCCTAAGAAAGACTTCCTGGTCTTCCTCGGAAATCCCTTCCAGGACATCCTGTTTCCATTTCTTTGAAACCCCAAATATCTTTCCGACTTCTTCTTTCCCATATGCAGTCAATGATACGATTTTCTCTCTTCTGTTATCTTCATTAATTACCCGATCGACAAACCCTTTACCCTCAAGCTTTACCAGAGCCTTGGCAATGGTTCCCTTATCCAAGGACAGGGAATCTGAAAGTGCATCCTGATTCATTGATTGGTTGTTCGCTAAGGTCATGACGATGGAATGCTCTGATCCAGCGATATCACTTGTTTCAAGATTACGATGCGTATAGCTGTACCAGTATCGCGCTATGGCCGATATCTCTTTCATGAACATAGGGAATGCCTCCTGTTAACAGTTGCTAATGCAACAGTTGCAATTGCAACTGTTAGCATACACTATATATGGACACGTAAAGAGTCAAGATAATGCTGTAGTATTACAAACCATTTTTATTTGCTTTGCGAAAAGATATTTGAGCCACCCACCCCTTCTGAAGTAATAATCCTTTGAAATAGCTCTTTATCTCCATCAGAGGAAAATGATTCCATTAGATGGGAGAAGGCTTGCTTCAGTACCATAGATTGGGCACTCTTGGAGTCATATCTTTGGTCGGCAACAGCAAGAATCCAAGGGAAGGTCCGGATAATCCGCATCAAAGCTAAGGCTGCTGCAGAAGGATTCAGAGATGTTTCATTCTTCCACCGGGCAAGCGTCCTTGCAGGTAAGCCCAAGGTCCGTTCCATTGAAGCATTGCTAAAGCCAAGACCATTCAAATCGGTAAGGACGTTCACCATAGACTGGCGTTTGAGAACCGATAAGCCCTCTAGAATGAGCGGATCGTTATACTCAGAATCATCTGCTGTAAAACCACAGGCATTGCACACGATCACATGAACTTGAATGAAGGCTTCACCCCCATAAGGTTCAGATAACGCATACTCCTTTTCCATGACATGTACATCATGACCGCCGCAATAAGAACATTGGTTACGATCAATCATTTCCTCCCTTTTTTCGATTTCTGAACAATAAGCCCGCTTTCTCGAGTGCCAATACCAACGTATTGTCGAACTCGTTGGATCGGTGAAAGGATTTTAGTATCCATTTCTCACTCCCCCGACTGACAAAAAAGGAAAGATATCCGGAAGAGTAGCCACTCTTGAATGTATATGCATCACAGAAAGGGGGAGGAATATCAGTACTCTTCCTATTGGGAATCATATTTTGGTTGTGACTTTGACACCTGTACATTCTTGATTATACGTTATGCATACTATTTGTCAATATTTTATATCATTTAGTATAACCAGTCGATCCTATAGACCAGAGGTACCAAAGGTACCTATTTGCTCTACCCGAGTAGGCGCAAAGCCTCAAATGTGGGTATAGAGAGAAATACTTCAGAAGGAAGAGTGGTTTTGAGAATATTGATGAACAGTAAGAGGAGTCAGGCACTATTCACTTGCCCTGCTTACACCCACCCTTCCCTCTCCAGCACACTATCCATCTCATCGAGCAAGGGCTCGATATGCAAGAGCAGGTCTTTCTGCCCTATATGCTCCACTACCCGTGCGATGGTCGCTTCAAATGATTCAGGTAGAATTGAACAGGTTTTCATTGCCCATGAGACAAGCTGCTTCTCCCCTGGATGCGTCTTGCCATTGATGGCAAACAGGATGTCAAAGTAACTTGCCAGCAGTGCTGATGTCCGGTGAGCCTGGCTAACCAGATCATTACGAAGCAAGGCATGCTCAATCTGTTCGTAGTAGGAAGCCATCAGCTTGCTGCGAAGCAAGGGATAGTTCTTTGCAATGATGGCTTTGGCTAGTTCCTTGGGAAAAGGGGTATCCAATTGCTTCTGGATACGAGCAAACCTACCATCACTATCATGCAGGATAGTGGATGTCTTCAGGTTATGGATAAAGGCCGTAGAATAGCCTACAGAAGCATGGTGGTCCTTCCATACCCATTCTACCTGCTCTTCAGCCCATTGGAGGCTACGATACATCATATCGACGGCTGTCCCATCCTTGAGAAACATCTCATCACCTTCATCAAAGAAACTGTTCCCAATTTCAGCCTTGGAAGCAAAGAGACTGGCCATCTCGTGACGGATCTCCAGACTAAGAGGTTTCTCACTGTAGACATACAAGTCGTAGTCAGAGAGATTATCAAGAACGAGCCCAGTTCGGGAACCGGACAGGACAAGGGCCTGGAGGCCTTCAGCTGTTGTTAACCAGGAAATGAGTTTGTGTATCATAAGATCTGATACTGTCACAGAATTGAGGAAAATAGAAGTGTAGCTCTAAGTGGGGGGCTCTCACAATTTGGGTTAGTTACTCACGCCGAATTATACACAAGGGCTCTCTTTTAACTTCATGATTATAAGTAAAGAGATTGATTTATACTTATATTTAACTTATATTTTAGATATGCAGATTGAATGGAAATTGGTAGCAGTCAAACAAATAAAGAAAATTCCAAATCCAGACCAAAAAAGGATTTTTACACAAGTGGATTCTTTGGAAGCAGGATTGGAAGGTAAATCCAACATCAAGAAACTGACCAATCATCAATATGATTATCAATTACGAGTTGGAAACTATCGAGGAGGTAAAGAAACGTGATGAACGTACATACTAAGTATAGCAGAATCGTTGGATCGGATGGGAAGACGCAGTATTTCCTCGTACCGGTAGATGAATTAAACCAATTGCTGGCACATACCAAATCCGATCAAGAGGTGACCATACCACACGCAGTTGTTACAATGCATGTGCTTGAAGAGATGCCCTTGATTGCAGCATGGCGTACGCATCTTTCTCTTACCCAGGAAGAGGTAGCTCGGCGCATGAACATCTCCCAGGCAGCATACTCCCAAATTGAGAATGCCAAGAACCCGAGAGAGGCCACACGCAAGAAAGTAGCAGAAGCCCTTGGCATTGATTATCGCCAACTATCAGCTTAGCATCAGACCAGCGTCACAGCCTCCCCTATGAACAGGTCCTCTAGGTCCCTGGAATCCTTTTCATTCCTACTAAACACGAAGTTAAGATTCGGGTACTTCTGCAGCATCTTCAGCTGCAGGAATACCCCGAACTCATCGTCTTCTGTGATTGTATCTTCGATGTATGACAGGGGATTATTCTCCCACTCCAACTGGTAGAGCAAGCTCATCTCTTCAAGATTGGCCACCTCATCCAATGAGCAACTGATCACTAGGGATTTAGGGTGACCAGAATAAAAGATGCCATGAGAATTCTGTCTGTAGGGAATCTGATGCCTTTTCAGGAAGGCGATCACAAACTCAGATACACTGTCCTGGGAAAGAGAGGTAAGCATCTCCTGCATCTGAAAGCCAATATTACCTTCATATTGTATGACCATGGGAACCTCCTTGTATTCTGCACATCTTTCTCTTCAGCCACTTCTCATCATCATTTCTGAAACATCTCCAAGCATATGACAAAGTTCTCTAGCAATAGAGCTCCTTCCTTTATGAAATGGAAAAGCACCCCTACAAAAAAGAGTTACGACAGGGAAAATTGTTCAACATCAAGAATAACGTCCGTGATCTCGAAAGAGGGACTAGTACAATGGAACCTTCATCAGCGTATGGCTTCAAGTATCTTTTGTGACATGTACAGGTAAATAGTGCACGCGTTTTAGGTGTAAGTCAAGTTTATTGGATAGTATTATTGGATCTGATACATTTTTGATACTTTCCCTCTCCATGATCATGAGCTTTGGCTCGGCTACTCTCTCTATGGGTATGGGTGAATCATGAACTATTCACAGTATCTGAATACTTTTCTCACACATTGAAAGTATTGTTTGGACATCAAAGTTCCAAATATGGAGGAAACAATGAAAAAATCACCTGTATTAATCATCAGCCTATTATTGCTGCTAGCTATTTCCCCACTTACTGCTGGGGGTAAAACCGAAAAAGTAACGACTCCGTCGAATACCCTGGCATGGGTTGAAAATTCTCTTAGCAACGGGTTGCCTGGAGTAAATCCCCTGAAGGTAAGCGGCAACATCATCACAGCCGGAAGCTCAACTGTCTATCCCCTTTCTGAACGAATGGCAGAAAGGTTCATTGAAGAAGGGTACTCAGGGACCATCACCATTGACTCAATCGGATCAGGTGCTGGTTTTGAACGCTTCACCGTTGCCGGCGAGACAGACATAGCCAATGCAAGTCGCCCCATCAAGGACAAGGAAATCGTAGCGGCAAAGACAATCGGACGTGTTCCCTTGGAATTCCGCGTCGGTACCGATGCCTTGGCAGTGGTTGTCAGCAAGCAGAACACCTTTGTCAAGGATCTGACCAAACAGGAACTGGCTAAAGTATTCAGTACAGCAAAGACATGGTCAGAAGTTAACTCAGCGTGGCCAAATGAGCCCATCCTGCGCTTCATTCCCGGAACCGATAGCGGCACCTTCGACTATTTCAGTGAAGAAATATTCAAGAAAAACCCCGAACCACTGCTGTCAGCAAGCAACCTGCAGCTCAGTGAGGATGATAATATCCTCGTACAGGGCATCAAAGGAAGCCCCTATGGCATTGGATTCTTCGGATATGCCTACTATGCAGAAAATGAAGCATCACTGAACATCCTCAGCATTGAGGGTATCGAAGCCAGTGCGGCAAATGTCGATAACGGCACCTATCCCCTGGCACGACCACTCTTCCTGTACAGCGACGCCTCCATCATGAGAAGCAAGCCTCAGGTTGCAGCCTTCATTGACTTCTATCTCAGCTACGTCAACGAAGAGATAGTGGGAGTCGGGTACTTCCCAGCCCATGACGAGGCTTTGAAAAAGGGCCGTTCCCTCTGGCTTGAAGCAATGAAAGGTATCAATACCCCAGGGCAAGCCCTGATCGAAAGAGGAGGCGTTGCCTCCTTTTCCGAGCCAAGGGGCTCACGTATCTCACCTTGCTTTCCCGGCACTCGCTCGGTAATGGAAGCATGGTAATGCTTCCGCTACTCTCGCTTCGTTGGGGAATGAAGGGCCTGTATTAAACCTTCTATTCTCTAGGTGAGCACGGAAGAATCTTCCGTGCTTCTTTCTCATCAGAAAAGGACACTAACTACCATGCATGAACACTCTGTACATCCTTTTGGCAAACGAAAACGGATACATGAAAGGATAATCGAGACCATACTCTTCCTGTTTGCCCTGCTCTCGATACTCATCACAGTCGGCATCGCATTCATCCTGATAAGGGAATCCTACCTCTTCTTCTCAGATCCGGATGTTCGTCTGCTGGATTTCCTTACGGGAAAGAAGTGGCAACCCATGATCGGACTATTCGGGTTTCTTCCCCTGTTGAACGCAACGCTGACTACCAGCATT
The DNA here is from genome assembly GCA_016342655.1 of Sphaerochaeta sp. Lineage (GTDB taxonomy): Bacteria > Spirochaetota > Spirochaetia > Sphaerochaetales > Sphaerochaetaceae > Sphaerochaeta. The sequence continues at coordinate 11,965 of JAEINL010000036.1, forward strand.
ATCGCCATGTTCCTAGGAATCCCCCTCGGACTCTTTGTAGCCATATACCTCTCTGAATACGCGACTGACCGGGCCCGAGGAATCCTCAAGCCGACCCTTGAGGTTCTGGCAGGGATTCCCACCATTGTCTATGGATACTTCGCACTTACCTTCATGACGCCAATGCTTCGCTCTATCTTCGGGCAGGCAAACGTGCAAATTTACAATACAGCATCAGCAGGGCTGGTAATAGGTATTCTGGTCCTACCGATGATCGCAACCATGGCAGAAGATGCCATTAGTGCAGTTCCACAGGAACTTCGTCTTGCCTCCCATGCCTTAGGAGCAACCAAGATTGAGACAACATTCAAAGTGGTCATCCCCGCAGCCCTAAGTGGCCTGTCAGCAACGTTCTTACTCGCCCTTTCCCGAGCCATCGGTGAGACTATGATCGTAGCATTGGCAGCTGGGGCAGGTCCGAAGCTGACAGCCAACCCCTTTGAATCTGCTGAGACCATCACCGGCTATATGGTGAGGATCAGCGGAGGTGATGTGAGTTACAACTCCATCGATTACAACAGCATATTTGCCCTCGGACTGGTCCTGTTTATCATCACCTTCACCCTGAATCTAACATCGCGCAAATTTTCCAGCCTCTTTCACCAGGAGTATGACTGATATGCAGACACAAAACCTATTCGGCACAGAAGCTGACATCAATGACCTTATGAATAAACGCAAGAGAACCGGATTGATCTGGCAAGTCGTCTTTCTCTTCTCCATCACCCTAGCCATCCTCTTCCTTCTGCTATTGCTCTTGTCAATCATTGACTCCACCTTCGGGTATGTGGTCCTACGCAATGACGTTGAACCCTCTTCCTTGGTAGCGGGGAAAGACTCGGTCAAGGAGTTTTCCCGCACTGAGCTGGAAAAGGCAGCGAAAAGCAACCTTTCCAGTGGAATTCTCAGGAGGGTGGAATATGATAAGCCCCTGGCACAACGAAGTGAGCGCGACCTCGTTGCCCTGCTGGAGCAATATGTCATCAAGCCAAAAGTATTGAAGACCTGGGGTCTATGGGAAGGCTTGACCCATACAAAGGCCATCGAAGAGTACAGCAAAGCGGAGAGTGGTTCGTACCTGACCTTCAAGAGCTGGCTCAACGCAGAGTTTCTTCTTGCGGACCAGAGTGCTGACCCCCTGCATGCAGGGATAAGGACAGCATTCCTTGGCTCCCTATGGGTAATCCTCATAACATTTCTTTTTGCCTTCCCCATCGGAGTAGGGGCCGCAATATACCTACAGGAATATGCCCAGGACAATCGGCTAAACCGCATCTTGCAGCTGAACATCTTCAACCTCAGCGCAGTGCCTTCCATCATCTACGGATTGCTCGGCCTTGCAGTCTTTGTCAGAGCGATGCAGAGCGTAACCAGCGGTTCAATGTTTTCCTCCCTCACTGATGCCACAGCCAACGGAAGGACCATCCTGTCAGGAGGGCTGACCTTGGGTCTTCTCGTTCTTCCGATCATCATCATCAACACGCAGGAAGCTTTGAAGGCTGTCCCCGCCTCTCTGAGAATGAGCAGCTATGGGATTGGGGCAACCAAATGGCAGACCATCTGGTATCAGGTGCTTCCAGCCAGTGGGGAACGTATCCTTACCGGCACCATACTGGCGCTCTCCCGAGCCCTTGGAGAAACCGCACCCTTGGTGGTCATCGGAGCTTCCACGTTCATCAGCGTCGACCCTACAGGAATCTTTTCCAAGTTTACTACGCTCCCTATCCAGATCTACCAGTGGTCAGCAAGACCACAGGGAGCCTATCGCAATTTGGCAGGGGCTGCCATCATCGCACTGCTGATCCTCCTTATGGTTATGAACAGTGCTGCAATCTATACCCGTGACAAACTATCAAAGAAAAAAAGGTTGGAATCATGAATACCAGTAACCTGGCGGAAGCCTTGAACCTAGGCTTTGAAAAAGCCGCCATCCCCCAGCAAAACAAAACCACCATCGCCCTGGAAAAGGTCAACATCAAGTATGGAAGCTTCCTCGCGGTCAAGAATGTCTCCCTGGATATCTATGAACGGCAGGTGACTGCTTTCATCGGACCCTCTGGGTGTGGCAAGAGTACCGTGCTACGAAGCATCAACAGGATGAATGACATGATCAGAGGCGCCAGCATAGAGGGAACGGTCCTGTTCAACGGACATGACCTCTATGACAAGGATGTCGATCCGGTCCTGATCCGAAGAAAGATCGGCATGGTCTTCCAGAAGCCCAATCCGTTCCCCAAGTCAATTTATGAGAATATCGCCTGGGGTGCTAGGATCAACGGCTTCAAAGGGGACTATGATGAATTGGTTGAGACGAGCCTGCGCTCGGCTGCCCTGTGGGATGAGGTGAAGGACAAGCTCAAGCAGAATGCCTTGCGCCTCAGTGGAGGACAACAACAGCGACTGTGTATCGCCCGCACAATCGCCGTACAGCCGGAGGTCATCCTTATGGACGAACCAGCTTCCGCCCTGGACCCGATTGCCACCGGGAAAATCGAGGACCTTATCCATGAACTGAAGGCTTCCTATACCATCATTATCGTGACGCATAACATGGGTCAAGCTTCGAGGGTATCCGACCACACCGCCTTTTTTATGGTGGACAAGCAGAGAACCGGGTATCTGCAGGAATATGCCCCGACGGAGCAGTTATTCCTAAACCCCGGTCACAAGAAAACAGAAGAGTACATTTCAGGAAAATTCGGTTGATACAACAAGGAGTAGTTGCTATGGAACACAGACAGACCAGTTTATTGGATGAGAAGATGCAGTTCTTCCAGGAGATGTTGATCCAGATGGTAAACAGAGTAGAAGAAGCCATCTACCAAGCTCAGCATGCATTTCGCAATCATGATATCATCATGGCAAAAAAAGTAATCGCCAATGATTGGTTCATCGACCAACTACAGGAGATGGTGGAGAATGACGGGGTAAGGCTGTTGGTCAGCGAGGCTCCCTACGGCCATTACATGCGCCACATCATTGCAGGCATAAAAATAGTCTCGAGCCTGGAACGCATGGGGGACCATGCAGCCCATCTTGCAAAGATGGCCAGCAGCGAGGAACAGGAACTCTTCATTCCCTTTGTCGAACGGATCAGCGAGATGGCCCTGCTTGGGGCTACCATGACAAGAAAAGCCGTGGAGGCTTTGATTGATGTGAAGGCAGAAAAGGCGATTGAGGTTGCAGCCATGGATGACCAGATGGATGCGGCGAGGGATTCATTGAACCTAGACCTATTCGCCCTCAAGCCCACCAATGAAAAAGAGATGGAACGAATCTTGAATCTTTTCTACCTGACCAAGGAGATGGAGAGGATGGGAGACCACGTGACTACCATTTGTCGGTGGATTGTGTATATGGACAAAGGCCAGAGGCCCCGCCTCAACGGGCCAAAACAAGGGCCGTCAGGTCCAATGATGAGCTGAAAGGCCTGTCAGAATTGGTAGAGGGAATCACTTTTTGCCTTCATGTCGTTCAAAGCCAATGTGCTTCGGGGCAGTTCAATGGTGAAGGTGCTCCCTTTACCCATTGTACTTGCTACAGAAACTGCTCTACTTTGGCTTCTGAACAGACCTGCATCCAAACACCTCAGTCTGACTGTAGGCATAAGAACCTACAGCGCACTACGGATTCACTAGCTGTGTAGTGGTCTTTAACCTACACTGAAACATCAGCAAGATGTATTATTTCGATGAGGCTTGTTTAATCTTTTCCGAGTCATTCGAAATAGTCATAAAATTTCCGGTAGGTTGAGAAGACCAAAATTTCCTGATATCAAATTCGTGGTTCTTCAAAGAAGCATACAGCCCACTGCAATTGCATACATCTTTTTTAAACTCTCTATCTGATTTACTGGAAAGCAATTCCTTGATTTTTCTGATGTTGCAACTACGAATCAATTCATCTTCGAGATTACCCACTTGGGGAATGCAGATTACATTCTTTATTACCGAACTTCTTTCAAGGAAATTGATGTTCCTCTGTAACAGTAAAGAATTATCAGTGTCTGTATCAAAAACTAAAATTACAACTGTCCCTCGTTTTAATGGCATCAAATGAGAAGGAGAAAACAACTTTTCAATAACATTGAATTTCTTGACTTTCCCAGGTAGAATGAAAGGTATCAATACCCTAGGGCAAGCCCTGGACCCAGGAGGCGTTACCTCCTTTTCCGCCCCAAGGGGCGGGGTATCTCACCTTGCTTTCCCGCCACTCGCTCGGTAATGGACACATGGTAATGCTTCCGCTACTCTCGCTTCGTTGGGGAATCAATTGTAGATTTGTCTTCAATACTTGGATGATTTTCTCTTCCGTTTCACCTTCCACATACTACTGATAATTTTGTGCCATTGATCCTACCTCTATAGCTGATCGATCCGATTTACATTTGGAGCAATTGAAAACAAATCATTCTCAACAGCTCTTCTTAATGAATCGGTATTCCGCTTCAAGTAGGTATCGGCATATACACATCTCACTTTAAAATGCTCACCAACTCTTTCTTTCTTTAGAAACACAAAAGAATGTTTTGGAAGTGTCATATCCAGAATATCCGTATTATGGGTAGTGAAAAAAAGCTGTCCATCATTTCCTAACTTTTCTACCATTTTTGCCAGTATTTCTTTTTCCATATCACTATGAATGTAGGAAAACTTTTCATCACAATAGTAGAACCCATTTCTACAGGTTATCATTGAAGTAAGCATAATCGCAATGTCAATTCCAGATTTTGTTCCACTTGAAAGCATGCTATCATTCAAAACTTGTTCATCTTTTAGTATTAGATCATGCCCACTCAATTTTATAACATAGGACCCAACAATATCCGTTCCTTCCCTTACTTCCTGTACGGAAGGATCCAATGCTGATAAGACTATCTCAAGAGTTGAAAGAAACTTTCCTCTATCTAAAATTTTGGCTGTCTTTATAGTATTCTCTGGATTAGGATAGGAAAATAACCAACCAAACCTTTCAACATCTTCGAGAGCCTCAATGTATGAAATCTCTTTGCTTTCGAGGTCGTCTAATCTTCTTACACAGGTCTCATAGCTATCTTGTTTGGTTATTGGGACAGATTTCACTACTAGGTCGATATCCTCTTCTCGGTAGGAGTCTGTTCCAGTTGGTCTTATAGTGGCTTCTACCCGATACAAGGTTTTAGTATTTGCAACAAATTCAATAGAGAAGGAAGCTTCTCTAGCTTTATCACAGATGCAAGCCAGCAGGGGATCTGGAATTTTATTTGTGATAAAGGTAAATATCCCCATAAGGGCTCTTCCCAATGTGGTTTTTCCAGAAGCATTTTCACCCATTAGTATTACTAGTTTCTTGTATCTGAAGTTTGGTCGGTCATCCAAGTATTCCTTTTCAATACTGGAGTTAACAATCCTTTTCGGATACGCCATATTAATGTGGAAATCATGGAAAGAAAAGAAATTATCCAATATCAAATTCATGACTATCATTGCTATAATCCTTATATTATTTCGTACTTTACGAACTAATAATACACTAATTACACAGATTTGCCAAGTAAAAAGGAATTCACTCGCTCCCATTGAAAGAAATACCGATAAGAAGGGGCACAATCAGAGCTGACTACTGCGCATTATGCATCTGCTTTTCCACGTCACTCTTGCGTGTCTCTTTGTTTTCCAGAGCGCGTAGCTGTTCGAGAAACCTTGTGAGTTGCAGTTCATATACTTGCCTGGGGGCGATCCCATGTTCCAGGCACAAAGCGGCTGCATATCCAACTATCTCTCCCATCATCCCACAGGTTCTCATCACCCGAGCCGCCCCAAGGGCATCATGGGTGACAGAAATATTCCGTCCTGCCATGAAGAGATTTGGTACGTTTCTTGAGTAGAGACAGCGATAGGGAATGAAATAGGGCGTCACATACAGGTCACGATAGTCCTTGGTCAAGAAAGCGTCTCCCTCATGGAAGGCCGCATAGAAGCGCCTGTCAGGATAGTGGACATCAAAATTCCATGTAGAGGGAACGCAACCATCCTCATACGCTCGTTGGGCGATCACCTCAGCTTTTGTAAGGATCACATCGCCCAACAGTCTCCTGGACTCCCGCTTTCCCCCGATGTATGCACAAAAGCCCAATCGGGAATCCACATAATCCTTATCATGGTTCTTCAGACAGTCCCATGCACCATACATAGCTCTGAAATTCATGTCCCTGGCATACTCAGCATACTCGATAGGATCGAGTTCACAGCCGCTCTCCCAAAACCAGCACCCCAGAGACTTTTCCCTTACGTTATCATACACATCCCTGACGTCACTTCGTCCGGGAAACTCAACTCCTCTCAGGTCAACTGCCCAAGGACATGAGGGGAATGTCTCAGGCTCGCCAGTCTTCTCTACATACCACACGTTGGTCATGCCCATATGGCCGTTTGTGCTGACCTCGAAATCAGCACCACTCTTTGCGCCGAGTGTCCCGTCCCCTGTGCAATCACAAAATAGTTTGGACTGTAATTCCAAGACTGTATCATTACAATAATCCCAGGCAGTGATAGAGGTGATGACAGTGCCATCAGTTTTGCAATCCATCATACTTGTCGTAGGGAATAGCTTTAAATTAGGTTCATTCTCCAATACCGACAGTTTCTTCTCATCCTCATACAGGTCAGGCTGGTTCTCATCCCCATAGTGGCCTATCCGCTCCTGCTCAAACTCCCCCACTATGTTCCCTATCCCAGGGTAGGGGTCCATATTGGTCAGGCCTCCAAGCCATACCCGAACCTCAGAACTGTTGTTTCCCCCAAAGACTTTCCGGTCATGGACCAAGGCAGTCTTCACCCCTTGTCGTGCAGAGGTGACTGCGGCACACATGCCGGCGATGCCTCCACCCACCACAATCAGGTCAAATGTTTCTGAGATTTCTTCTGCTTTCTTTTTTTCGCGATAGAAGGCAAAGATTTCGGCAGGGTTCTTAGGAAGCGTCACCTTAGGATCAGAAGAGAAATAGAGAAACCCGCACCTTCCCTCAAAGCCGGTCAGGTCCTTGAGTGCAACCTGTACTGAGGTGGACTCAATTTCAATGCTTCCCCCAAATTCCCAGTCCCAGGTTCCGTCATGGGTGCCAAACTCCTTGTCCAGCACCTCCTTTCCCACCGACACGGAAAACTTTCCCGCTCTGAAACCCTTCTTCCAAGGAGAAGTCCAGTTGGACGTATATACATACACAAAATAGGTTCCTTCTGAGGGGAATCGTACGGTAGTGGTAGCATCAGCCACCGGTTTCCCCAACCCATGGGCCAGCAGATAGGGGCTACCCATAATCGGGATGAATTGTGAATCAAGCACCCAACCACCGTATTGTTCGAAACTTCCCATGGGAACCAGTACATCATGCATATTCTTCAACCCTTTACTGCGCCAGCAGTCAGGCCGGCGATGAAATATCTCTGCAGGAACACGAACAGCGTGGCGACAGGAATTGAGGCGATCACAGAGGCTGCCATCATGCCGATCCAGTCATTCCCACCCTCCCCTGTGAATGTGAATACCATACCACTGGCGAGTGTCCTGTTTGCAGTTGAGGAGATAAGTGTCAGGGCATACAAGAGGTCATTCCAGGCCCAGACAAAACTATAGATGGCTATGGTCATCATCCCAGGTATTGCCAGAGGGATAATAATCTGGAACATGGTTCGCAATTCAGAGCTGCCATCAACGCGTGCCGCTTCCAAAAGTGATTCCGGCACTTGGTCAAAATACGCCTTCAGCGTCCATGTACCCACAGGAAGTGTGAAGGCTATATAGGCCAGAATTATGGAGGGAAGCTTGTCTAACATCCCCACCTTCTGCATCATGGGATAAATCGACAACAACAATAGCCCCTGGGGAAAAGCCTGGCTGACCATAATCAGGACCATCGCAGTCTTTCTTCCCTTGTAGCGAAATTTGGAGAAGCTATACCCGGCAAAGACAGAGACGACAGTAGAGCAGAATGAGGAAGTGACAGCAACCACGATGCCATTGCGCAGATAGGTGAGAAACGTCTTATCGGATAGCACCCGCACAAGCGTGGTGAGCTTGAAGTGCTTGAAGAAGGAGAAGGTAAACATTTCGCTCTCCGGCTTCAGAGAAGTCGATATCATCCAAAGTTGTGGGAAAAAGGCAAAGAAGCCGATCATCAGAAGGAAGACCCAGAAGAATATCTTAAAGCCAATGGTTTTCTGGAACATATCAGTCCTCCTTGATCCGTTTGATATAGAAACCACTGAACAGACTGAGCACCAGAGCCCAAACAACACCTAACGAGGCAGATCTGCCCACGCTATACTCCTTGAACGCTTTCTTATAGACCTCGGTGGCGAAGGTGGAGGTCGCCCGCTCCGGACCTCCCCCGGTCATAACGTTGATGAGGTCAAAATGTTGCAGGTTGCCTATGACTCCAAGGAGAAGGATGAGCGTCAGTACAGCCTTGATCGCAGGAAACACCACATGGACAAACAATTGGATATTATTGGCCCCATCAATCCTTGCAGCTTCACACTGCTGTTTCGAAACCCCTTGCAGACCACCCATGACAAAGGCCATGTACCAAGGGAACATCTGCCAGGTACGGGCTGTTACAACTGCCATCAGGGAGGTCTTGCCCCCTCCAAACCAAATCACATTGCTATCAATGAGGCCAAGCTTCCCCAGCAATGCGTTGAGAATCCCGTAATCCCCATTGAAGATCCAGCTCCATAAAAACCCAATGGCAATACCTGGGATAATCCAGTTGACCAATGTCAGCCCACGCAGGAAGCCCGAACCCTTGAACTTCTGATTCATCAGAAGGGCCCAGATCAACCCAATGCAGAAGGGGCTCATCGTTGAAAGCACTACAAACTTGAACGTTGTCCAGAGTAACTGCAAAGTATTGGGGTCGGAAAAAATCTTCCGATAGTTCTCAAGACCAATAAAGGTTGCTTTTTGGTAGAGAAGATTTCTGTCCGTAAAGCTGATGAAGATCGAATTGATGAAAGGATAGAAGATCATCAACATAAAGATTGCGATTGCGGGCAAGAGCAACACATACCCCATCAGCGCTTGATTTTTGGAGGAACGGTTCATACTTGATCCTTTATACAGAGAAAAGCCCTGCCCTCCCAAGGAAGGCAGGGATAGGATATTTTACAGGGTATTGATTCGACTAGCCATAGCCTCACCAGATTGCTTGGGTGTCTTGGAACCAGAGAGCATCGACTGCATCTCTTCAAGAATCACCGCGTTCGCCGCTGCATACTGAGGACCTGCAGTCTCTGCAAGCCTGCCTCCGGCAAGAACAGGAGTCCATGCATTGGACCAGTAGTCGGATACCACTGCATCAGAAGCAAGGACACTCTTCTTGGAAGGAAGCATGCCATTCTCCCTGAAGTATTTCAGTGCGACATCTTCGCTGATCAAATGCTCGATGAACGCCTTGGCCTGTGCCTTCTTGGGACTGCGATCGATAACGACCAGCAGATGTCCCCAACCACTTGCCTGAGGCTTATCACCGGCCTTCAGCACTGGATGCACTTGGGGAAACGCATAGGTGGAGATATCACCAAAACTTGGGTTGGTAATGGCACCTTTGCTCATGAGGGCATCGTCATAGAACGCAACACGGCCTTCCTTGAATAAGGTCCTTGCATCACCACGTCCCATAGCAAGTTGGATATAGCCTTTCTGTAGTAACGTATTGAACCAAGTGAGAGCCTCTACAGCATTGTCACTACCCAGAGCACTCTTTCCCTGCTCATCATAGACACCTGCACCAAAGGTCCACAGCCATACCATGAAATCAGGGGCGGCGGTACCGGAATCCTTGGTCATTGCAGCATACGGAAGGACATCATTGGAAAGATCTCCATCCTTGTTCGCAGGATGATTGTTCTTCACCATTTCACAGGCTTTCTCGAAATCAGTGATGGTCACGATGGGGAAATCAACACCTGACTCACTGAGAACCTTCGGGTTGCTGAGCAGGGCCATTGGAGCGACGGTCCAGGGAATACCATACTGGATCCCTTTGAAGTTCCCTACGGCAATGGAGCCTTCAGAGAAGTTTGTGGTGAAGAACTCTTTCCCAAATACCTTATTGAGGTCTGCAAGCACTCCGGCCTGGGCAAGAGCAGGGAGCATTCTGATATCAATCTGGGCAACATCATACTGCTCGTTTCCCTGGGCCCTGATAGCCAGCTGGGATTCGGTTTCACCCCACGGCCAGTTGATCTGCACAACCTGGTCTTCAGCAGATGCTTTCTGGTTGAAGGTATCGATCATCCAGGTAAAAATCTCAACAGAGGCCTTTTCAGAACCAGACCAGTTGGAAAAAGTCATTCCCTGTTGGACTTGTGCCTTCTCTTGAGAACCAGCGGCAAAAACCGAAGAGGCTACCAGTAGCAGCACTAATACGGCGACAGTAATTTTTTTCATTGTGAGACTCCTTTTTCAATGAATTCGTATTTCAAAGACCCCGGTGTTTTTCGCACCGTAGGTTCGCAGAAACCTAAGGGAAAGCGTGTCAGAAAACGTCCTTTCAAACGAAACTTTCACGTGACGCTGGTAGTTGTCCCGTACCTGCCTCAACAAGACAGTCTTACCCTCAACTACGGCATACACATCAAAGTCCCGTACCAAGGAAGGGCTTACGCCAGGGCGAAGATGGATATTGTGATGGGAATCAACATCCTGGACACGGCTACTTACCATCTCTTCGCTCAAGCTGCAATCAAAGAACAATGATACAGCTTCAATTGCCTGCACCTGATCGAGCAATAAGCTGATACTTGGTTCTTTCTCTTCCCCTGAAAGGAAGATGTTCGCACGCCCATAAGGCCTTGTGTACCCGTTGGACAGGGCTTGCGATCCATAGCTATCGAAGGAGCGGACCGAGAGCAAAGGATTGTAGTAGGTAGCCAAAGCTGAGTAGCCACACAGGACCCCGGCAAGGGCTTCGTCAACTATGGGAAGAGAGACCCCCTCTGTGGCCTTCAAGACCAACAGCAGATACGTATCCTCTTTGCAGTAGGGAGAGAGATCAAGCAAAGAGCGTCCTTTGCCCAAGGTAACACAATCCTGATACCAAGTCCCTTGTTTGCTGTTCCTGCTTGGCAGGTACGAGTACGAGTAGGTTACCTGCAGGTCGACCTCATCCTCCACATCAATTACCAAGAAAGATTCTGCTGCCAAGGCAGTAGGGATCGCCAGAAAATAATCCTGGTCACATTTCAAGGAAGCGCACTCCTTGCCAGGAAGGGAATCAATGACACTGCTGGGTTGAACGTGTATCCCTGCAATCTCTCGTTGCACGTGGTAGCCGGGCAACAGCATATCCTGCTCGTCAAGCAATGCCTGAACCTTCTGATAGACCGGACGCTGCAGCAAGTCCTTGACTGGCAACCGCCCAGAGGCCAGAACACTTGCAGATGTTCCTGCAGCTTGTCCGGAAAGAGCACAAGTATCCATAATCCGGGTACTGGCAAAGGCCGCATGTGACGAACCAATGATCCTTCCACAGAGTACCAGGTTGTCACTCTCCAAGGAGTACAGACAGCGAAGGGGGATCCCATAGAGGCTGACGGGAATCTGGGTGCAGAAGTCTGCCTCGCTGTAGATTCCTTCGGATGGATGGAAATCCAAAAACCAACCACCATAGAAGGCAACATCGTCAAACTGCCTAGTCTGAAGAATATCCCTTTCAGTAAGAATATACTCAGTCTTGAATCTTCTCGATTCCCTTTTTCCTGGAAGGCTTCCTGTCCAAGACAACTCCAGGGTGTCAGCATCAAATTTACCCGAGTTCTTGATGTAGTTGTATATCCCAAGGGTAAGTCGCTTCAGTTCAAACGTAATCGACGATATCTCATTGATCGTATCCTTCTGACCACCAAATTCTATCCACCAGAAATCACAACCGTTTGATTTGTCCGTTACTATGCGCCCCCCATTGTTCAAAAGGTTCTCGATGTAATCGATGGGATAGGCATAGGAAGGGGCGACAAATGTAACTGCATGGTCTTTCCTGACCAAGTTCATCAGGATGGTGCACCCCTGGGTGGTAGGATCAAATTGATCAGGAGCACTCGGCTCCTGATAGGTATCCTTACTTTCCTTACCGATCACATACGCCAAACCTGCACTGACTGCAAGAAACCCATCCCCGGTAGCATCCACATAGACTGTCGAGCTAAAGACAAATCTGCGTTCTGAGTTGATTTCAAGTGCAAGCAAGGAGCGAATATGACCATCTTGTTGCTCAACCTCGACAACAAGCGTATTAAGGAAAAGAGATATGTTGGGTTCAGCAAAAATCGCATCAAGGAGAATTTCATCCCAAAGAATTGGATTGCCTTCAGGATTCTTATATTGATTGGCAAGCTTCAATTCGCCGAGTATGCCCATCTCTTCACTAAACAGGTTCCCACCACCGGTTGACCCTCGGGTCCATACCCGTATTTCACTGGAACTGTTTCCACCCAGTACGGGTCTGTTCTGGATAAGAGAGACAGTCGAGCCTAGCCGTGCGGCAGCGATAGCTGCACAGACGCCTGCAAGACCCCCTCCGGTTATCGTTATATCTGCATGTATTGGAATACTCGCATGTATGTATTGCATACAGGAACGCTACCACACGCAAGATTGGAACACAATGGATTTTTTTGCAGAGTATTTTAAATATTCTGCTATACACAACACAGAAAATCACTTGTCCATCTACACAAGATTATACAAAAAGAGAGGGAGAAAATACGATAGAAATACACAAAATACAACCATATGGCAATACGGATGCTGTTTTTCTGAAAAACGTTGTTTGACAAGGTCGGTCAACCGTGGTAGTGTAAAAAACCAAGAGAGGGCCTTATACCCATGGAAATCATACAGAGCCTGCAACAGTATTTGTTTGAACTTTCAAATAAATACAATGCAACAATTTGTATAAAAGATTTTTCTGGGTTTATGCGACAAGACAAAGCAACTTTCCAAGCACTAAGCCCCTTTGAGAATCATACTTCTCCCTATTGCACCTATGTGAAAAGCAGCAAGAAATGCTATCGTGATTGCTTGGATATGATCCCAAGGATCTTGAAGAAGTGCATAGAAACTCACCAGACTTTTTCAGGATTTTGTCATGCTGGTTGTTACGAATATGTTATTCCCATCATACAAAATTCTCACGTAATAGGGGCTATCACCTTCGGTGGGTATGCATCAGAATCCACTCCAGACCATAAAAATTTCAAGGTATTGGCAGAAAAGCACCCCGAACTGGATGTATCACTGTTATCCCAACTCTATCAAAGGGAACCGAAGATTCCTGACAAGTCTGAAATGGAAACCATCGTACTCTCCCTTGAGTTCATTGCCTCGTATTTGGCTTCCCTTGGAAACAAGTTCTGTACCACTGAGAATACGGCAAAGTTGCTTGCCCAACCAAAACAAAAACAGGAAAATATGCTGGTACAGCACGCCATGACGTACATCAAGATGCATCTGACCGAGAAGATTTCAATCGAAGATATAGCTAGGTACTGCAACTACAGCACGTCCTATGTCTCCAGAAACTTCAACAGTGTTGTAGGTATGAACATCAGCACCTACATCAATAAATTGAAGGTTGAGGTTTCCAAGACCTATCTCATAACATCCGATAAGTCCATCGCAGAGATTGCAGAGATAGTAGGCTTTGAAGATTTGTCCTACTATAGCAGAGTATTTTCGTCATTGCTCGGTATTCCCCCTGCCGAATTCCGTAGAAGATTCTCCTAAAGGAACATGCATGCCAAGCTATACAATCATTACGTCCTATCTTGAACACTTGAAGACCATCCACTCACTTGATGTCACCATCAAGGACTATTCAGGCTTCATCTATACCTCAGAAAATCTGGAACGGGTCATCAGGCCCTATCTTGCCCATTCCAGTCCGTATTGTATGTTCATCAAGGAAACGGAGAAGGGATATCAACGCTGTCTGGCCCAAAACAGGCCACTGTACGAGAAGTGCAAGCAGAGAAAACCATTCTTCGGATATTGTCCTGCGGGAATCTGTGAACTTGTCATTCCGATAGCATCAAAGGGTAAGGTCTATGGTTCGATCAATGTATCAAATTTTTCTCTTCAGGAAGGAAGAGGCGACTTCCTTCGAGACCGGCTCATGAAAGGAGAATCTGATGCAAGAAAGGTGACAGCCCGGTTTCTCTACCAACAGTTTGTTCGCCACGTTTCAGTGGACATTAAGGAGATCCAGTTTTCACTTGAGTTGTTGGGTGAATTCATTGTTGAGATTGTAAGAAATGCAAAAGGCAATGAAACAGAAAAGAAAGTCGAAGTTCCTGACGAAAAGAAAATCAGAACATACATTGCAGAGAATATGAGCCAAAAGATCTTGGCTCCGCACGTGGTGAAGGCGTGTTGCATAACCCGTTCAGCCCTTAATTCCTGTATCGAGAATTCCAACGCAAAGAATTTCCGTGAGTTTGTTAACATCATCAGAATTGAACAAAGCGAAAAGCTTCTCCTTGAAACAGATACAAACCCACGAGAGATAGCAACCTCCTTGGGGTTCAAGGACTACAATCATTTCTGCAGGTTATTCCAGGAACAGGTTAAGATATTTCCCTCCGATTATCAGAAATACTATAAAAACGAGAAACATCAGAGGGAAGAGTAGGATTCATGAAAGACAACACTTGCCAGAGGCCCTGTCAGAATTGGTAGAGGGAATCACTTTTTGCCTTCATGTCGTTCAAAGCCGATGTGCTTCGGGGCAGTTCAATGGTGAAGGTGCTCCCTTTACCCATTGTACTTGCTACAGAAACTACACCCCCATGGACAGCGACAATATGCTTGACTATTGAGAGTCCAAGACCTGTGCCCCCCTGGCTCCTGCTCCGACCTGCATCCACACGGTAAAACCGCTCAAAGATTCTTTGAGCGTCTTCTTTTGGAATGCCGATGCCTGAGTCCTGCACAGTGAACAGAGCAGATTTCTCATCCAGTTTCAGCGAAAGAACCACCTCAGACCCCGCCTCCGAATAGGTGAGGGCGTTGATCACCAGGTTCGTAAGAGCCTGCACTATGAGCATACCATTGACGAAAAGTTCCAGATTTTCCGGATTGGTGAGGTTGATGGTCAGGATACTGCCCTTCTCTTCAAACCGATACTTGCACTGTTCCTGGGTTTCCTCAAGGATTTGGCTTGCCATCGTCCAGGTCTTGACCGGTGAAGCGTTTTGTTGCTCCAGGCTGGAGAGCAGAAGCAGGTCCTCGACTATGTGTTGCATATGGATTGCCTGACGGTTGATGATGTGCAGGAAGTGCTGCCTCTCTTCCTGCTGTGTTGAATCAAGAAGGGCTTCGGAGAACCCTGCGATCGAAGTGATGGGGGTCTTGAGCTCATGGGATACATTGGCAACGAATTCCTTTCGGATATTCTCCAGGCGTCTGAGCTCAGTCATATCGTTGATGGAAAGCACGACCCCTTCCATCTTGCCTGAAGAGACTACCGCGCAAGCCAGCAGCTTCAATGTCTTGGTCTTACGCTTACCCACCACTAAAGCAGTCTCTCCGAACAGATGGCCATATTGGGCGATGGTCATGGAGTGTGACTTGCCGTCCTCCATGCAAGCGTTGCACATCATCAGAACCTCCCTGGAGGAAATGACATGGTCAAGCCTCTTGCCAACAAAGTCAGGGTGTTCTGGTTCGCCAAGAAGGCCAAAAGCCTCATGGTTGGCAACC
The DNA here is from genome assembly GCA_016342655.1 of Sphaerochaeta sp. Taxonomy (GTDB): domain Bacteria; phylum Spirochaetota; class Spirochaetia; order Sphaerochaetales; family Sphaerochaetaceae; genus Sphaerochaeta. The sequence goes on from JAEINL010000036.1 coordinate 27,745, forward strand.
TGGATAACCAAGGAGGTATCAAGCAAAAGGAGCCCTTCACTCAGGTTTTCCAGGATGGTTTCCAATTGAGTTTTATCAGACTCCACCTCTTCCAACTTGGTTTTCAGGAGGAGGGCCATCTCCTGCATGGTTTTGGAAAGATCTGAGAGTTCTTGTGGGCTTTCTACTATTGTATGTGCGGAAAGGTCCCCCTGTGCATAGCGTCTGGACAGAGCTTTGATCAATTCCAGCGGACGGGTGAGCATCGTAATGCTGAAGGCGGTGATGACTAGGGAAAGCAGGATAAGAACACCCAAACCACCAAAAAACAAGTTTAGGTAGCTTCTCTGATACCCGATCAATTGGTCGAGAGTCCTGGAAAGCCTCAGAATAGATACCGTCGGATGATCGTTGATGCGAAGAGCATAGTAGAGGACAGGAAGACCTTGGGTAGCGCTTTTACGCTCGCTTGTAGCAACCCCAGTATCCAGGGCAGCTTGGATCTCCTCTCTCCACAGATGGTTGTCCAAGGTCTGGAGGGGATATTCAGAGTCGAAGAGAACCACACCTTCCCTATCTATTAGGGTGATTCGGGTGGATGTCGATTGCGCATATGCCTCGAAATGCCCTCCAAGCCAAGGATTAGGAGAGGAAGATTTGATCAGGGTGCTGAGGTACGCTGCATTATCGGTTAGTTCTGCATAGGTGGTTGTACGAAGGGTGGAAGAAAATGCTGTATTCGCAATCCAAACACTTCCAGCTAAAGAGAGAGTAAGGATGAGCGTGGTAAGCAGAAGCAGCCTGCTTCGGATGCTTTTAAACTTCATAGCTTATCCTGATAGGAGTATCCAATACCCCATACTGTCTTAACCAAGGAACCACCCTCCCCCAATTTCTTACGCAGACTTGCAATCTGGACATCAATGGATCGTTCGGTTACCGGATAGTCTTCCCCACGCATCCCACTGATAAGCTGGTTTCTGGTATATACCCTCCCAGGGTGTGATGCCAGCAAAACAAGGAGGTTGAACTCTGTGGCGGTAAGATTCATCAGGTCCTGTTGGTATTTCGCTTCGCGTCGGTCCAAGTCGACAGACAGATCCCCCAAGCTGATGACAGTCTCAGGATGTGGAACATCAAGGGAAGTCCTTCTGAGCAAAGCCTTCACATTGGCAACCAGTACCTTTGGGCTGAAGGGCTTGGAAAGATAGTTGTCAGCTCCCAGTTCCAAGGCAGTGATGATGTCTGTCTCATCAGTTCGGGCAGAGACGATGATGATAGGAAGCGTATTGAGATTCCAGACGAAGCGTACGGTTTTCAGGACTTCTATCCCATTGACACCAGGAAGCATCAGGTCAAGCAAGACCAGATCAGGACTCTGGGTTTGAACTGCATCAAGGGCATCCTTACCGTTGCTTACAAGCAGGGTATCATATCCTTCCTTGACCAGATGGTATTGGATAAGTTCCTGAATATCAGGATCATCCTCAACAATCAAAATGACAGACTTTTCTTTCATAAGAGCATTCTACAAAGTAAGAAGCCAGAAAACAAGGAAGCCGAACCGAATTCACAGTTTTCTCATACTTTTCCAAGTAGCCCTTACAAGGGTAAGAACCTGAGGAAGACCTCAGGTTCTTACTACAATACATTCCTATTTTCCCTTTTCCTTTTCTACTCGATCACCCAATTCCTGGCCCTTTTCAGGCTTTCGGTGATCTCTTTCCAGTTGTTGGCAGCAATAGCTCCCTTATCGAACATCCAGCTACCGGTCATGGCCAAAACATGGGGATTACCCAGGAAGGTATCCATATCAAGCTCAGTGATGTGTCCTGCAACAATGAACTTGAGTTTGAACTCTTCTCCCAGCTTGTCGATAACAGGGAAGCCTCCCAGTTTGTCTACTGGGTAGAAGCCAAGAACCTCAAGGTTCAACTTCCTGCATCTCTGTCCATCAGTGGTGACAGGGAAGATGGAGACCTTATGGCTCAGGCAATACTTGATCATCTTCACATCGAAAACTGGGGAGAAGATAAAAGAGGCACCCTCCTCTATTGCCCTTTGTGCTTCCTCAAGCGTTTGCACATTACCTCCCCCTACCAGTATGTCTGGGTAGTCTTTAGCGAGGGCCCGTACTAGGAGATTCCCCTCCTGCATCTGTTGGGACACATTGAGTACCTTCAGACCACTCTCTCTGAGAGCGGCAGCTAAAGAAGGGGCTTGTATTGGCCTAAAGGCCTTTGCCATCGGGATACAGCGGAGACGGGAAAGAATCGTTGTTGTGTGATCCAATTTGCATTACCTCCTACAGTTGCTGGCTATAGTGTACCTGCTGTCCAAGGCCAGGTAAAGGATGACTCCCCTCTAGAACTGCAATCTCCTTACTACTGCACAGCTGCTATCTCTGTGTCGTGGGTTTTGCCCCTATTAGTCCAGATTTCTCTCTTTGCTGTTCAATTTGACGATTGTATGCATATAATGTGGTCATGCCAAATAGGAACCGACCAACCAGAAAGACTGTACTTGACTATCAGAGCCTGTTACAGGCATGTACCAGAGAAAAAGACAGGGTCAAGATCCTTATCTTGCAGTACATCGCCGAACACGAGACTGCTTCCCGGAAAATGGTGATAGAGTCTTTGGGAATGCGCCCCTCCACTGTTTCAAAATCCATCGGGGAGATGATTGAAGATGGATTGGTGAACGAACTGAGCGTCAGGGCAAACTCGGGAAGAGGAAGGCCAGAGTGGTACCTATCCATCAAGGCCAATAAATTCTGGGTCATATCCTTCTCCATCATGTCCATGTCACTGATCACCACCATTGCAAACTTTTGCGGCGAGGTCGTTGAGGAACAGATTCTGACACTGGACAAAAGCCTGACTGAGTCAGAGATGGTCCTTATTTTGAACAATCTCATACAGGAGTGCTCAGCTAAGGTTCCCGAAGGAACACACCTGCTAGGCTACGGCATTGCTGTCCCCGGTCTCATTGACAAGGAAGCTAACCTCTGGCGGATGGTAACGCGATTCCCCTCCATGAGAAACCTTAGGTTCGAGAGCATCACAGGCTTTTCCGAAGGGAATGTGCTGTTTGAACGGAATGTTGACGCTATCCTCAACTACTGCCTCAGGTCAGACCCGGATTCCCATACAAAGAACTCCCTACTATTGCACTGGGGTTATGGAATAGCCATTTCCTTTGCATCATGCGGCACTCCCATACATTCAGGTGGAGGCCTGTTTGGAGAAATCGGCCACTGGACAGTCCCCATCGGAGACAGCGAAACACAGACAATAGAGAGCCTCGCAGCAGTCCCAAAATTCATGGAGGCCTATGAGTGGAGTGGTACCATAGACGAAGCCTCCATCCAACAAAGCATACAGGATGGGTTCATATCACAGGAAAAACTCTCCGAGATCCATTCCATCATTGCTCAGGTCATTCGAAACCTTCACCTGACCTTCTTTCCTGACGTAATCTATATCCTAAGCCCTTTTGTGGATGCAACGGCTGCAGAGCATTTCACCCAATTCCTGAAAGAGGCCCTCGAGCCTTTTGCCGTCAAAACGCCCTCTGTGGTCAACTTACAATATTCTGCCCATAGTGAATCTATGGGAATGGTAAGTACACTGTTCTCCCAATCCATTGGGCCTTATCTGACTGCACGGTGGTAATTTTGAAATCCACTGAATATTTATAACTATTACCTTTATATGCTGATATTAATACTATTTTTTCTATGAAAATAAGCCTTGTCAACCAAAGGCTACAAGGTGTTTTGAGTTGTTTCCTCTTATAAAAAGGCTCTTCTCCACCCCTGTAGAAGACTTACTCCATCCATAAAAATCCTCCTACTGGATTTCTCCAATAGGAAGATGTAGTTCACAATACGGTACTTAGTAGATATTCAAAAGATTATTATCTCAACCTACCCGTTATACAACAATTTTTGTCATTAACTGGATTAGAACATTGGATACAAATGATGAACACGTGAGAGATACTTCGCTAAATTCTTTTTATTGGCTTCATCGCCACCTGCTACATTCGCACTGGTCCAAATTGGTGGGGAGAATCCTTTCTCCACCAATATTTCGGCTACTCTTATAAAAATAAGATTTGCTGCAAAGCAGACTGCATAGGTACTTGTTGCACCTAATGTTTGTTCTAATCCGGGTATCTTTACCACTGAATCACCAGCGGGAACGTGGACATCCACCACAACTTCAGATAAATCATGCAAATTCTTATTACTTGGGTGTCTTGCTGCCATATTCTTAGGGACATTTGAGGCAAATTCAGGAGATGTGATTGAAATAACATGTGCCCCTAATTTTTTTGCTTCCATAGCCGATTCTATGGTAAGGGGATTAATCCCATTTACATTAATAATTAACAGTACATCATCGGCACCAACGCCATAATAACGAAGAACTGAACCAGCGATTCCTGGTGTCCGCTCAATATTTGGATGACTGTCTACCAAAGAAAGCCCGGCAGGAAATAAAGGGTTTACATTAGCAAAACCCCCAGCACGCCAAAAGACTTCCATCGCACCCATTATGGAGTGTCCACCACTACCAAACACATGAATCAAATGATCTTTTTCAACACGATCGGCAATCAGCCTAGCTGCTCGATCGATTGAATCTTTTTCTTCATTCTCAATTTTACCAAGAATCTCTGTGACTCTTTCCAAATACATCTTTGCCGACTTCATAGAATTCTCCTTTATCCTTTTGCTTTGTATACATCAACGCCCGACATAACCGTTCTAACAATATTCAATCTCTCTTCTCCTCTTTCATAGGAGAAGACAGAAAAGTTCGCCTCTCCTCCGACTTTGAATGAAAGGTAAGGCGAGGTATCAAATCCTAAATTTTTAGCAGGATTGATGGTACACAATTTTATAGTGTCCACCAAGGAATTTCCTGTAAACTCCATAAATTTGGCGATATCCCAATCCAATAGGTGCCCAGCCCCAGCCAAGACACTTGTCCCATGTAACCCCAGATGCCCATCTTCATGGACATCAATATCGAGGTCTCCCCATTTATAGACTCCAGGATCGTACCCTCCAAGTAAGGCGGCATCGCTGACCAAAAACAACCTGTCCAACCCTTTTGCCCTAGCAAAAACCTTTACAACAGCTGCCGGCAAATGGTATCCATCACAAATCATCCCTGCAAACAACTCATCAGCTGCCAGCTGTTCCCAAATATAGTTGCGTAGCCGTGGAATCATGACATAACTTCCGTTACCTAAATGGGTGGAGATTGTAGCTCCCGCATCAATGGCTTCTCTGATTTGTTCCGGGCTCGCTCCAGAATGGCCTATTGCTACCTTGACTCCTTGTCCAACCACATACCGGATAAAGTCCAAAGCCCCTTCAGTTTCAGGTGCTACAGTGAGGTAAGCAATTCTCCCTTCGGCAGCTTCCTGCCACTCATCAAATAGTCTTGTATCCGCAGCACGAATATATTTTGGGTCGTGCACCCCACGTGGTCCTTCAATGGGAGAAATGAAAGGACCTTCAACATGAAAACCTAAGATGGCAGCTCCTACAATTTCATCACTCTTCATCGCCGAACAGGTAACTTGGAGATTCTTGAGTAATTGTTCATGAGGCATTGAAACAAATGTTGGGACATGACACGTGGTACCCGCTACTGCTAAATGATCAACCAATGCCCGTACATGTTCAGCCTTAAGATCTTTCAGGCTATAATCCACCCCATAATATCCATTTACCTGCATATCAAAAAACCCGGGACTTATACAGGGCAAATCTTTTTCTTCGGAAATATCCGTAATAGCGATTATGCCACTCTTATTATATTCTATCCTGATGGGCCGATCATCAAATACTGACCGCCCAACAATCTCTCTCTTTTGCATATATGGCCTCCTAACGCAGATGTTTCACTCTTTCATTGTACTTTTTGTGCCATTTTTTGTTCGCAGCATCACCCTCTGGTAAGTTTGCACTCATCCATACAGGTGGTTCAATATTTTTGGCAAGTAATTTTTCTACCGTTGCTACGATGAGAAGATTCAGGCAATAGCTGTTCAGGATGGTTGAAGTGGGCCCAACTTTTTGATTTAACCCTTCAAAGGCAACAGTGGCATCGCCAAGAGGCAAATGACAATCGACAAACACATCTACCAGCTCGTGTAGGTTCTTGCCCGTAGAGTGGCGCATGCGAGCATCACGGGGGACACTATTGGCAAACCCTGTACTAGTTACACCTATCGTCTTGACTCCCATTGCTTGTGCCGTAAGAGCCGCGTCAATTGTTACGGGATTTATTCCATACGCATTTACGATAATCAGCGTTTCCCCTTTCTTAACGCCATAGGAATGCATGATATTTGCTGCCAGACCTTCGGTCCGTTCCATCCAATTAGAATGTACCGCCCCATTACTGGGCAGGAGGCTCGCATCCAGGAGTGGATTGACTGGTGCCAAACTACCTGCTCGCCAGAAGATTTCCATTGCACCCATTGTTGAGTGTCCCCCAGTACCGAACACATGAATGAGCTCGTCCCTTTCAATGCTTGCAACCATCAATTCAGCTGCTTGAGAAATCGTTGTATCATACTCTTGGTTAATGAGATCAAAAGCCTCCACAATTGATTTGTTATACGCTAATGCAAATTTGTTCATTTCAATTCTCCTTTGGTATATATCTTTAGTCTTTGAAACCAATAACTTGGTAAAAAAATATAGTTATGAAAATTTCTTCCATTATTCGACCGGCTCAATAAGGTGATCAATCAAATATTTCTAACAACCTCTAGTTTTCTTGAAGCTATAGCAGCTACCAGACGTTTTTGAATTTAGTAATATACTAAGCGATTATTCGTCACGTACTTATGTTGCCAAGTAAATCTTTTCTGGATTTGTGAAAACATATTTACTGAACCAACAAACATTCCAACTCCGTGTTTAGTCTCAATCAATCCAATCAAGTTACGAATCTCTTTCAGTATCCGCTCTTTTAGACTTGAACCTTTCATTTGAGTGAATTCATACTCTCCGAGAGATTGCATAGGTTTCGTGTTTACCTGTAAGTCACTTTCTGCATCAACATAAGTTCTCATCCTTTTATCGCGCCTTTGGTAATCCCTTCTACCAATTGTTTTTGGAAAATTATAAAAATTATCACAGGTGGCAATAAGGCAAGGAAAATCACAGAACCTAGAATCCCATAGCTCCAGCCCTCCCCCCGTAATAACGTAAGACCAACGGTCAGAGGCATTGCAGATGTTTGGGTTGCCAATGTTCGGGCTAAAATATATTCTCCCCAAATGTTATAAAAACAAAATATGATCACTATAGAAATTCCATTTAGGCCAATAGGCATCATTATCTTCCACCAGGTGGAAAAAACTCCAGCCCCGTCTATTTCAGCAGATTCTTCAAGTTCTCTAGGAATTGAACGGAAAATACCCCGCATGACAAATACTGAGAAAGGTAAAACTGTAGTGACGTTAGGCAAGATGAGACCTAAATTCGTATTCAGCAGTCCTGTTTCATATTCCATAATGTAAATAGGGATCAGAAGCACTGCTAGTGGAAATGTAACAATAAATAAGATGAAACCCATGATAACATTTCGCCCTCTATAGGGGAGCCGAGCAAAAGCATATCCGCACATAGTACTTAATATAGTAGTAATTACTACACCAGAAATGGTGATAACAGTACTATTGTAATAATATAAAAGGTATACACCCCGTCGTTCAAAGATGTAACGATAGTTTTCTAATGAAGGAACTCTGGGGAAAAATGTTGGGGCAGATCCGATGATATCTTTTTCCAATTTGAAAGAGGTTACGATAGCGTAAATAACTGGAGTGATAAAAATGATAGAGAAGAGAATGAGCAAAGCTGCAAGTATCCATTGGCTCAATGAGTTTTTTGATAAAGGTTTAATCTTCATAATTATTCATCCTTCCCTGCATTAATTTTGAGGTTGATTAAAGAAAAAACCAGAATAATTATACTTAAAATAAACCCTAAAGCTGTTGCATATCCCATTTCAAAATATTCAAATGCATTATCATAAATAACCATATACATAACGCGTGTAGAGTTACCTGGAGATCCTCCCGTCATAATTGAAGGTTGTACAAAGACCTTCAAACCAATCAGGATTGCCCAAATACCCGTTATTACGTAAGTTTCTCGTAAATTTGGTAAGATAACCCTAGTGATTGTCTGGAACGTATTGGCTCCATCGATTCTAGCAGCTTCAAGAATATCCGTTGATAATGATTGCAATCCGGCTAAAAACAAAATTGTCTGGAACCCGACAGTGCTCCAAATCGTCACCACGACAATAGTACCCATCGCAGTACTCCTACTAGTCAACCAGCCACGAGTAAACTGCTCTAAATGGAGAACATCCCTAATAAAAAAATTTAACAATCCAAAGTTTTCTGCAAATATCCAGTTAAAAAGGATTGCCGCTAGAGAAATAGGGACAACTATCGGCATGAATATACAAGTTCTATAAAAACCCGTTTTACTTTTCAAGAAAAATAACATAAGGGCAATTATGAGTCCAAGTAGCATCACTAATACAAAATATGAAGATGCAAAAACAGCTGTATTTTTCATTGAAACAATAAAATCTTTATCAGAGAATGCTGAAATATAATTTTTAAAACCGACAAATACAGGTTTAGTATCGTACACATAATTGTAATCGGTAAAACTATAATATAATGAAGTAAACAGAGGATAAATCATGAACGTGAAAATAAATACGAAGGCAGGAAAAGTAAATAAAACGCCCATACCTGCTTTCATTTTTTTTCGGTGATCTAGACTTTGGACACGCTTCAAAATGACACCCCCCCATTTTTTTTCAATCAACAATTAGTATCCTGCCAGCAGAAAGCTGGCAGGATATAGGAATCATTTAAATCGTAGATTTATCCAAAGATTTGACGAGTGTTTCAAATTCCATAATTGCCTCATCTAAAGTAAGTTTGCCATCTAGATAGTTCTGTAAAATAGGTGGTGTTGCTTTCTGGAATTTTGAAAATTCTTTATAGGTAGGAGGAGCTCCAGAGGCATCAGCAATAGTTTTCATGATTGTCCATTCAGGATCTTCCGCCATCTCAAAGTATTTAAGCAAAGCTGGCATCTTTCCATATTGGTTCACAGTCCCTGTTTGCACTTCCTGGCCTAATAATTGTTCTTTAATAAATTGAACTGCCAAATTTGGAGCTGGAGAAGCTTTAGGAATAATTATACCAGTACCCCAACCATAACTACCTTTTGTATCAGCACCTGGGAATGGGATAACAGTGACATTATCCTTACCAAGAGTAGAGGCACCTTCGATCCATCGACTACCAGAATCGATTAGCATTGCCAATTTATTAGCCATCAGACTGTTTCTTCCAGCAAAATGGTCCCCATACATCTCCTTCGAGAAAACTCCTTCATCTGCGCCCTTCTTCCAAATTTTCATTATTTCTCGGAATTCAGGATTATCAAAGCTGATGCTTACACCATCTGCTCCATACACTGTTCCTCGTGCAGCACGCAATGTCGCAAGAAGCATGGCATACGTATTAACAACGCTCCACTGCAAAGAAGCCCCCTGTTGAACCACTACGCCATTTTGAACTTTTTGTAATTTTTTAGCAAATTGGTAGAATTCTTCCCATGTCTTAGGTACCAAGGGGTTCCCTTTTGCATCTACAAGACCGGCCTCTTTAAACATTCTTGTATTGATTACTAATGCATAAGCTTCTGTGATAAGTGGAATTTCATAAGGTACGCCTTGAATCTTACTACTTTCAAGTCCAACACCAACGAACTTATCTCTTGTGAAATCACCTGTAAAGAAATTCAATTCATTATCAAAGTTGTAAATCAAATCTTTAACAACAAATTGTGCTGCAAATTGGGCACCTTGCACAATTGCAATGTCTACAGGGGTTTTTCCGCGTGACCAGTCGATGGCATAATTAGAAATTACGCTATCTTCTGCATAGGTACTAATTTCTACCGTTACATCAGGATGATCTTTCATAAATCTCTCAGCAGCTTCTTCTATGAGAATCTTTTGTATCATCCAAGACTGTCCCGTGATTCTCACCACTTTGGGTTCAACTGCTGCCCCAAGTGGTTTTGCCACTTCTTGTGCTCCTCCTGCAAAAGCAAACATCATACTGACACAAAGCAAAAGTACTGATAGAGTGAGTTTTTTGGTCATTTCGGCCTCCTATATTTTCACTTCCGACATATATCGGGGTTTTAAAACTACCAGATGACTGAAAACTTAAAACTTAAAAATTAAAATTTATAAATTGAAAATTCCTTCTTTACTTATGCTCATACAGTATATACCATTCATATAGCAATTTAATGATGTCTGTTGTAAGACAACTTAAGACTACTACACGCAATTTTGACTGTCAAGGAAATTCGATGCTAAGAAGGAGGGGCTAATCTGGAGGGATGGATCTACTGGTGTTTTCTTGACTTGCACTGTGGCCGTTATACAATCAGCTTGTCAGACTAGTGACAAATTACAACCTTTAAGTTAAGCTAAGCCTTGAAAGATATTGGCATCTATGCTAACAAATCAACTGTACTGACGATAATCTTGTTGTCACTGACATATAAGGGAAATTTAGCTAAACAAAAAAATTAAGGAGCCCTTATGAATCTAGAATATCAACAAAAAATGAAGAAAATTCCTCATAATAAAATCAGTGAATCTGCTTTACAAAGTATCAAACTCTATATACTGGATAACAACCTCCAGACTGGTGATATTCTCCCTTCAGAGAATGTCCTTTCTGAAATTCTTGGAATCTCAAGAACGTCACTAAGAGAAGCCTTTAAATCCCTCGAGGCCTTGGGTATCCTTAATACAATTCAGGGAAAAGGGAGGTTTCTTAGAGATTTCAACTATGAGGCAATGGTCGAACACCTTTCTTACAACCTCAAAATCCATGTTAATAATTTTAGAGAAATTATTGATGTAAGAATGGCTCTTGAAGAGAAGTTTCTTTCCAAGACAGTTCTACAGATGCCCGAAGAGGAGATTAAGGAATTAGAAGCCATTTTACACATTATGGAAACTCAAATAAATAATGGGGAACCAGAAATTGAAATCGTAAATACTCATACACTTTTTCATCAAACATTATATATTCAACTAAATAATACTCTTTTAAACAATCTTATTGGAGTATTTGCAACATTTCAACGTTCTTTAACAATACTAAAACGTTATAAAACTAGCAATTATGCAGATTTTCTTACACAACATCAATATATTATTGATTTAATAAAATCAAGAGATGTCACTAGAGTTGAACAATGCCTACAGCAACACTTCAAAGATGTGATTAATTGGAGTAATGAACATCAAAGTAAAATGTTTTAAACTTAAAAAAGGCTCAATCATAAACCTTGTGGGATTTTGTTAGTCTTAGGGTTCCTGACATAGGTTTTTCTGCTGGCATCA
>JAEINL010000037.1 GCA_016342655.1 Sphaerochaeta sp.
TCTAAGTCTGGCGGGCGAACTGCGAAAAATTTCTAAGTCTGGCGGGCGAACTGCGAAAAATTTCTAAGTCTGGCGGGGCGAGGTAAGAAAAACAGCCTCTTCCGAGAGGCTGTTTTTCTGTGGAAATGTGGAAAACTTTGAGAACGATTCCTAAAAGCGGGCGAACTGCGAAAAATTTCTTAACGCTTTTCTTTCTCCAGCATCCTCCGCACATCCTTGCGGATGCTATTGGAGCGGATCACCCCGCGACAAAATTCAGGGGTTGGCCAAAGGGTGTATGTATAGTCCACGATGGTTCGCCCTTCCTTCTTGGGGACTTCTTCCCATCGCAGGAGAACCCGTTTGGAAACCAAGGATTCAAGCCCCTTCCTGAATTCTCGCCCATTGTCCGTGAAACGCTTGAAGCGCGTAAAACCATCATTCCCCAAAAACCAGCGAAGATGAACCACAAACGGTTCCCGATTCGGGTTAGCCCACAAGAATTTCTGTGAAAGCATCTTGTGGAGTCGTTTCGAGTATCGCCCGGTTAGGGACATGCCCAGGGCGTAATCGTATTGGAGGTAAAACCCTCGTTTTATGGATTCGGCCACCAAAGGGTGAAGCTGGACAAAACCTTGCCCGTCCTGGCTTTCACTCGACAACATATATTCAGGGTAGGTGCTGGTTGACCAAACGGCTTCGCCGCTTAAATCCTCAAGGATCATCCTCGCCCCGGAAAGGACCTGGATGGATTCTTTGATTTGTTCGTAGCTCAACGTGTGCTTCATGCGCTTAAGTTCAGTCTGGATTTCTGCAATTGTAATCTTAATCCGAGTTGTGTCGGAAATTGTGTACAGCCGCCGCTTGTCGATTGCTATTTTCGTGATCGCGTCCTCTACAAGCTCCTCGCGACCTCCAATAAACAGTTCAATTGTATTCGTCATTGAGCCGTCACCACCTTTAACTTTGAGTCGCGCAGGGTGAAGGACAACTCTATAACGAGTTCCGTCAACCACAAAATCACGCTCAATGGAATCAAGGTGTTTTTTGTCGCGCGGTGCGTCACAAACGTATTTCGGAATTTCCCCATACAAGAGGGCCACATTCGAATACTGTTCAACCACGTCATACGAAAACAGGCTCAACTGATATGAGGTCGGCGCGGGTTGCGCTTGCCGCGCCGGGGAACTCGTCTTATTCTTAATCTTGGACATGGGGAGACCTCCCTTGTCCTCCCCGGCCTGGCCGGGGGTTATGGGCCGAGCGTTGGCGCGCTCGGCCCTCTGTTGTGTTCTGGCCCGCTGCTCAATCAGCTGCATTTCTTTTTCGTCGAGTTTTTCACGCTCCATCACGATCCGGCGCAACTCCTCGTCAATGGCCCGGCCCTCCTCCAGGGCCTGGACAATCTCCGGGGGGAGTCCGTCAAGGGGTCGCTGCTGGCGCATGACTAGTATCCTTTGTCTGTCAGGTAGAGGTGGAGGGCTTTACGGATCACGGAACTGTTTGAAGTGCCGGACTGGCCGAAGCTGGTTTTTTGTTCGTAGACGTATTTTTCTAAGCGACGAAACAACCCCACGTCCACGACAATGTTTTTCTTTAGCAACTCTTGGCCAGTCCCGGCATGTGACGGATTCGAAGCCGGGGCCGGTTTCGGTTTTTCGTCAGGGAATCGAGTTTTGTTAGCAAGTACAGGTTTTCCAAGTGCCATCGTTTAACCCTCCCGGCTTAAGAACTCTCTCACGAGTTCGCTATAATCCATTGCGCCATGGCTCTCCGGCGCATATTCAAAAACATGCTTGCCGTGGCTTGGTGCCTCTCCGAGCTTGACGTTCCGACGAATGCGGACAGCATACAAGGACTCGGCAAAAGCTCGTCTGACCTCGTTCCGTACCTCTCGGTTCAGGGTTGTACCATTCCAGAGGGTGGGGATGATCCCGGCTATTTCCACGGCTTTGCCGTCCTCCTGGATCGCTCTCACTTCCTCGGCCAGCTTGGCCATGCCCTCAAGGGCGTAATATTCGCATTGGAGCGGGACCAGGACGCGGGCAGCCGCGACCATGGCGTTGACGGTCACGAAGCCCAGGTTGCCGGGGCAATCGAAAAACACGAAGTCGTATCCGTAGGACACGATTTCTGGCATTCGACCGGCGAGGACGGCTTGCCGTCCGCGCCGCTTGTTTTCGATCCATGATTCCGCATGAACGCATCCATGGTTGGCCGGGATCAAGTCGGCATAGCCGAGATCGTGGCCTACCTGGTCAAAGGGTGCGCCCTGGATGAAGTCGTAAAAGGATTTTCCGACTTCATCCGACGACAAGCCGCAAGCCATGGTCAAATTGCACTGCGGGTCCAAGTCCACTAAAAGCGGCTTGTTCCCGGTGCGCTCGAAAATTCCAGCGGCCAGGTTGTGGACGGTGGTAGTTTTCGCCACCCCTCCCTTTTGATTTGCAACGGCGTAGGCTTTCAACGGTCCCTCCTTTTCTCTAGTTCTCTAGTTCTCCAGTTCTCTATGTCGCTATCTGTCTAATTCTCTGCCTCGTCAATTTCCCATATCTCTAATTCTCTTTATCGCTATTTCTCCACCTAGTCAACTCCACAATGAGCCTTCGTTGCTAAAGATCACAACTCCGCTTATGATCCTTCTTGCGGTGGCTTGCCTCCACCGTTGACGGTTTAGGCCGTCTCATTGGTAGGGCCGGGGAGTGGTTCCCCGGCCCGTACCAAAAAGCCCCGCGACAAGCGGGGCTTTCGATTCTAGTCCTCGTTGTAGTTTACGAGATCTTGACATCCACCCCGCCCTAAAGGACGGGGATTCCTAGAGCCGCCTTTGGCTCCAGAGGTTCGCGTTTCACAGGCTGGCTAATGCCGAGGCCTCGACGCGCAGAAACCGGGTGTCCCCCGGCTCGAAGAATATTGATTGAAGCGTTCAGATCGGCATTGATCGTATAGCCGCACGACCGACAAAGGAACACAGCTTGAGAACAACGCGAGAGTTTGTCCACAACACCACAGGCAGAGCACGTCTGGCTCGTGTACGCAGGGTCCACCAGGACCAGCGTGCCGCCGCGTTCCTTCTGCTTGTACTCAAGCATCACCTTGAACATGGACCAGCCCTGGTCAAGGATCGCCTTGTTGAGTCTCGACTTTGCCCGGACGTTAGTTCCCGGCTCCTCAGTGGTTCCGCGTGCGGACTTGGACATATTCTTCACGGACAGGTCTTCCATGACTATCTCAGCGTGGTTCTTACTGAGATCAGTCGTGACCTTGTGAAGGTAGTCCTTCCTCACATTGGCAATTTTCTCTTGGATACGCGAGACATGCAGCCGCGCCTTGCGCCTTCGATTGCTGCCCTTGGCTTTACGAGCAAGCTGCCGTTGTGCGCGGGCGAGCTGCTTTTCATATCGACGCACGGCATTGATTGGTGGATAGACGGTGCCATCCGAAACCGTAGCCATGCGGGTGATACCCATATCCACACCCACAACAGATGCAGACGGGTGGAGCGGTGTAGCAACATCCCGTTTGCAGCAAACAGACATGTACCAGCGGCCAGCCCGCTCAAACACGGTGATGTTGCGAGGCTCGCCCGCCATCTCGCGGGACTTGAAGAATCCTATCCAGCCGAGCTTGGGCAAAAGCACGCGCCGGTTGTCGAAACGGAAGCCTTGCGGGATACGAAACGACTCACGGCAGCGGCCACGTTTTTTGAAGCGAGGTACGCCCGCGCCCTCCTGGACGCACTTTTTCCAAGCTGTATCCAGGTCGCGGAGTGTTTGCTGAAGAGCCTGACTAGGACTCTCTGCCAGCCACGGAAACTGATCGCGCTTCCAGTTGGTGAGGAACGAGGACATTTCAACGTAGAAGATAGGCTTCTGACCCTCTTCACTGGCTCTCTTTTGGAGAGCGAGTGCTTGATTCCAGACAAAGCGGTTGCAACCGGCAATACGCCGGAGTTGCTCCACTTGTTCAGAGGTCGGTTTGAGCCGAAACATATAGCCTTTAAGGTGTTCCATTTGTGTGAATACAGTGCCAGTTTGTTAATTAAAAGTAAACAAAAAAGCACTACATCCCCCACCTGAAGGAAGGGGTCTTGTGCTAAGGAGTGATAAAACATCCCACATGCGTCCGTTTTCGTCCTGGTCGAGCTTCGCCGCTGCCGGGTGGACTTCAACGAAGTCGGCCCAGGCGGTGCGGGTCATGGCCACGGGCCATTTCATGCCGCTATTTTTCACCTCTGCCGGGTATTTAGCAGACACGTCCACCAGCACGCCGTCCTTGATCGCCTCTTGCCTGGTGTACGAAAAAATCAGTTCCATCGCGTGTATCCTCCTTCCGGGGAAGCCCCTGCGGGGCCTCCCCGGTCATGTGTTTTATTCGCCGTCCGTTCCGTGCTGGCCCAGGATGTAATCCGCTGCCTTTTGTCCCTGTGCGGCTGCGGTGACGATCAGGCGCGGATCGCTCTTGATCCTCTTGATCCATCCTTGAATGTAAGCCGCCGAGTTTTCGATGGTGGCGGGTTCGATCCGGGCATGACCGCAAAGGAAGGCGGCTCCGAACTCGGCAACAAGTTCTTCCCGGCTATAGGTTTCGTCTCCGAAGGCAGCCATGCCGGAGAATCTTTCCCGTGCGAGGCGGCTTTCATGGCCGGTGGAGTGGGCCAGCTCGTGAAACAGAACGGAGTAGTAACCCTCTGCCTGTTCAAAGCTGGTGGCTTTGGGCATGTTCACCATGTCCAAGGCCGGTTGATAGTAAGCGCGTTGCTCGTTGTGGGTGATGTGCGGGCGGTTGGGCATGTTGTGAATAATCGTTTCAGCCTCTGCGATGGGGTCAAAGCCAAAGTCCTTGATCTCTTCGCCTTTGGGGGCCTCAATGCCGTCTATCTGTTCGATGTTCATGACGACATAATAGCGAAGGATCGGCTTTTGCTCCTTCACGGTTTCGCCGTTGCTGCTGGTTTTTTCGTATTCCTTCCACTGAAAGAAGATTATTGGGGTTCCCTTCTCGCCTTTGCGGACCTGGCCGCCACGGTTTCTTGCCTGGTTGAAGGTCAGCCAGTAGGGGCTTTCAAAGTCAGCGCAAGAAAGCAGGAAGTGATTGATTCCCCTGTAAAGTTTTCCGCTCTCCATGGAGCGGGGAAAGCCTCCGTGGGTTCCGGTCCAGGGTTTGCGCCAGGGGATATTTCCCTTTTCGAGAAGTTCACAAATGCGGTCAGTGACGATTTCGTAAACGCTCTTTTTGCTTGCCTTCATGTCTTGCCTCCATGAATTTTGGTTTTACTCCCCCCCAACATCCTCCTGGCGTGGGGGGCCGGATGCCTTCGCATCTGACCCGGCCCCCCTGCCAAGGAGGATGATGCCCCTAAGGGGCTGACCGGCTGCCGCCCTGTCGGCACGTCTGGCATGTTCCTTGCCAGCCTGGCAGCGGAAGGGGCCACTAGACAGGTTCCGCAACCGGGAAATGGGAGGGAACCGCAAAAGTCGTGTACGCGCAGCGGGAGCGAGTTTTGTGGGAGGAACCGGTTTGCCTGTTGCGGGTTCTGGCGGCTCCTTAGAGCAGAAGGCTGAGAAGCAAGGGGCATGACAGGCAGTGCCGTCAGGATCAGCGGCTTGACCGGCCTACAGGATTCCAAAGGCCCCTGGCCTTTGGGCTACTGCCGGGGAGAATCCCGGCGCGTAGTCCAGCGGCAAGAAGCTGGTCGCGGGTCAAGCCCGCGAAATGCTGGTGGCCGTCCTCGGCCAAGCAACTTCGCACGTCATGTGCGACATCGAGGCCGCGCCAGGCGCAAGCCGGTCGGTGTGGCCGCTTTGGGTCCGGTCCTGGTCCGGTTTGCAGTCGCGGCTAGTCCAGGGCTTGGCCCTGGCCGTTCGTGCGTAGCAAAGGAAGGTGTTTCGCGCTGCCGGCCACGCGCTGGCCGGGGCGATGAGTTCCAAGAAAAAGAGCCGCTTGTCAAAAGCGGCTCTTTGGAGTGCGTAGCACGAATCTAGAATCTTTTGGGCCAGCGAACCTAGCCCGTGAGGGTGGAACCGTGTTCCAATGGAGTTGGCCAGGTCTGCGCCCTGGCGCGGATCGTGGCCTACTCGATCTCGGCGCGGTCGGCCTTGGCCGAGGCCAGACTATTTGTCATCTTCATCCTTGGGCCTTAGTACATACCTCTGCCCTGACTCTGGAATGGTGGTGAAGTAGAACAGGAAGGAATTTTTTTCGAGCTTCCACGCCCGTCCAGCCTCTTTCTTCCGTTTCCCCGATGCCACGGCCCACAAAGTCATATTCGGCGGTTCATCCGGCCCAGGTAAAGCAAGCCTGTTGTTCAAGACTCTTTGTTTCACAGCGGACCCCTCCACACCATGAATCAAGTCCTCCCCCAAGCGAATGATGTCTTCAGGATCGAGAGTCATGCAGTTGGAGATATTAACACGATGGTACTCCTGAAACCTTCGGTGGCCGTGCATAAGCAAGCTCCAATGGGCTTGCTTGATTCCAGCGCATCGGTACAGCCGCACAGCGAAGGAAGGTTCTTCCAGAGCGAGCAAAAAAGAAAGTCCCACCCGGAAAGACTCGTCAATACCCATCCGACAACCTCTTTATATATTGACCCAGACGCGTTCTGTGTATATGGAATTACAACTTGTAATTAATTACAAGTTGTAATTGTCAGCTTCCGTGCGAAGCTCACGGAAGCTAGCACGCAAAGTGCGAAAAGTGAAATGTAACAATTTACGGACCCCGGAGGGGGTCGGAGGGAGGAAATGATTTTCGTTATCCACATACCCAAGGTTCTGAACACCAACACGCTGAAGGATAAGATAGGCGTTGGCCTTTTTTGCTTGGCCGTAGGTGAACAGCCGAAGGCGGTTGAGACGCCGGATTACGCGGAACTCGCGTGTGCGCGCATCAACCTTTCCCCTGATGCAGAAAAGTATTTTCTGCAACTCGAACCGCATTACGAATCCAGGCGGGCCTTGGTGCGGGACGCGCTCATGATCGTCCAGGAGCTTCCCGAACACTGCCGCTGCAAAATCTAATTCAAACGAGGGGTACAATGAAAAAACTGACCAAACTTTCCACTGCCGGTGCCGTCTGCATGGCCTGGCTGTCCAGCCAAGCCCATGCGGCCAGCGATCCCTTCAAGGAAGGGACGGAACTGGCCAAGAGCATCACCGGCAGCCTGACCGGCGACATAGCCGCCGCCGTCCTGACTCTCATCATCGTCATAACCGGCTACGCCTGGTGGGTAGGCAAGGCCTCCACCACGACCGCCCTGCGGATCGCTGGCGGCTCCATCCTGGTGGCTTGCGCCGCTGGTATTGCGGCCATGGTGTTCAAATAATGAAGAGCGACGAGCGGCTTTTCTTCACAAGCCTCTGGCGACCCCTGCAAATGCTAGGGGTTCCAGAGGATTGGATGATCCTCACATTCGGATTCGGGCTTGGTACATACGTCACCGTTTCCGTTGTGGGCCAGCGCATCCTGGATATGAACCTGGGTGCGCCTCTTTGGGGCTTCGCCGTGGGCGGGCTGCTCTTCTTCTACGGACGGATCAGGGCGAAGGACGATCCGGAGTTCTTGACCGTCTACCTCCAAAAGAATCGCAATCTGCGGAAAACCAAGGGTGAGTTTATCGGCAATGCCTACTACCCAAAGTAACGGCCTCAAAAGGGCGTTGAATGGCCTCAAAAACGCCCCGTCCTCCATCCGGTCGGCTCTGTTCCCAAGCACGATTTGGGAACAGAGCCGCCCGTTGGCCTATGCGGAAGAAATGTGTTCGCTTTACCGGGTCGAAGACGACGGCCTGACCGTCATGAAAGACGGTCGGCTTGCCTATGTCGTCGAACTGGTGGGCAAGGACTATTCCGGCCTGGACTCGGAAACCATGAACGCCCTGTTCCAGGGCCGGAAGATCTTCTTCGATTCCATCCCGCCCGGTGTGACTGTGTTCCCGCAGTCACACCGGCGCAAGGAGGAGATTTCGGCCACGGTTGAGGGCTACGAAAACGACATGGCCAGGATCATTGCAGAGCAATGGTATTCGACCTTCCAACACGCCTACCGCTCCCGGCATTACCTGATTTTCACGGACGCGCATCAGACGATCCGCAAGCGGATCGCTGGCTCCATCGAACGCCAGGTGAACACGCGCATGATGGAAAAGCGCGTCCTGCTCAAGTCGGCGGTGGACGGCTGCCTGTCCAAGTTCGCATCCGAGGAACACGGATACAATCCCCGGTTGCTCACCGGGCGCAAGCTCGTAAGCTATTGGGCCTATCTCCTGTCCGGTACTCCGGTCCAGGCCTCGCTGCCCGAGGACGGGATTATAGATGAACTTCTGGGCCACTCGGCCTTGCTGTGGCCCAAAGGGGCCAACTTCCAGGTCTACGAGACTCCCACGGGCCGCAAATACTCGGCTTGGCTCTTCATCAAACGGCCTAACACCATATCCAGCGAAAACCTCATGAATGACCTGTTCCAGGTCCGTGAGACGTTTTCGGTCTATTCGCTTTACACCGGCATGGAGCGCAGCGAGGCCTTCAAACGCCTTGAAGCCCGTGGGCGGAATTTCCAACGCCTGGAACGGAGTTCCCAAGAAATGCTGGTCGAGGTTGAAGCCATATCCACAGGGCTTCAAAACGGCGACTTCTCGCAATTCTTCGTGTGGCTGGCGATTGAGGTTTTCGGGGATGATCTGGATCATCTGCAACGGTCACTCAACGCAGTGACCAAAGCAGTTGAAAACAACAATTTCACCGTGGCCCGTGAGACGGTGAACCAGGAAGCCACATTCTGGATGAGGTTTCCGGGGATGGAACACATCCAGCCCCGGAAACGCGAATGCACAAGCGAGAACGCCGCCCACCTGACCATTTTCCCAAGCGTGGGCGAGGGGCTGCAAAGCTGCACCTGGGGAGAGACTCCGATTGTGCATCTTCCGACCGTAAGTGGGTCGGTGTATTCCTGCGTTCTGCACCAAAGCACCATGGATAAAGCCCTTGGCAACGCCTTGGTGATTGGTGGCTCCGAGGTCGGCAAGACGACCGTGCTCAACTTCCTTGGCTCCAACTGCTTTCGCTATCCCAAGTTCCGTATCCTGGCGTTTGACAAACGCCAGGGCATGTATGTGTGGACCACCACGCATGACGGCAAATACCTGTCCAATCAAGACGTGCGTTCCATGCAAATGAATCCGCTGCAAATGGCCGCAACGGACGCGAACCGGACGTTCCTCATCAGCTGGCTCAACCAGCTGACCGGAGAGCTTGGGGAAGACGACCGGGACGCCCTGGCCAAGGGCCTGGTGGAACTCCTTCAGCTTGCGGCTCCTGTGCGCAATCTGAAGGAACTCCACCCTGCTGTTTTGTCCAAGTCGGCCACGGCTGCGAAGCGGCTTGAGAAGTGGCTGCCAGACGGAAGCCACGGCGAATATTTCAACGGCGCATATGACGCGGTGAATTTGCAGCACAGCCAGCTGGTGACGTGCGACATGACCTTGCTTCTGGACCGGCCCGACATCCTGGGGCCGGTCACGTCCTACCTCTTTCACCGGAACCTGGAACAGGCAGACGGTGTGCATGGCTACATGGTGATTGTGGATGAAATCCGCAAGTACCTGGAAGACAAGATTTTCGCTGACCATATGGTCAACGAATGGTGCGAAATCCGGAAGAATGGCGGCGTGATTGTGGGCATGGCCCAAACCGCCAAGCAAATCCTGGATTTCGCCAAGGTGGACGATCTGTTGAGCAACACGGCCACCTTCATCTTGTTCCCGGAACCGAAGGCGGACGCCAATGATTACATCAAGAAGCTCGGTTTGAATGAAACCGAATTCGCGTGGATCAAGAAGACCTCTCCGACCTCGCGCCAGGCTCTGCTGAAGCGTAGACGCGGGGAAAGCGTCATGTTGGATTTAGACCTCTCGCGCCTTGGCAAGTACATGAAGGCGTACAACTCTGGCACGGACGTAGTCCGCCAGGTCAAAGACATGAAGGTGACTTATGGGGAAGACTGGAAGACTCATTTTTTTGGCGTGTAGTCTCTTGTTGCTCTGCGCCTCTCATGCGTTGGCTTTTGGCGTCTCTGACGCCACAACGCATATCTACCTGTCTGAACAGGTGAAGCAACTGACTGAACAGCTTGAAAAAGCACAGCAACAAATATCCGAAATGATCAAGGTCAACGATACGTTGACCAAGACATATGAGGACAGCACGGCGACTTATGACCGTGCCAAGGGCGTCTATGACGACCTGATGAAAACCAAGCGGCTCCTGTACGATGAGTATTCTTCGATCATGGGCCAATACGAAAAATATAAGGGCTATTACGACGATCTGAAGGACGCTGACGCCAGCGACCTTGAAGGCATGAAAGACATGCTTGACGACTTTTATGGTGATGCGCGGTTGCAGACCGCCGAGGAACGCGCGGCGCAACGCGACAAGCAATATGACATGATCCAGGGCGCGCTGAAGAAGTCTCTTGAGGACGGGGAGCAAGTCCTTGCGTCAATGCCAGAGCAGACTGAAAAGGCTGCGGAACTCTCCAAGGAGATCGGGCAGACGGCCAGCCCGAAGGATGAGCAAGCCCTGACCAACCGCTTTCTTTTTGAAATTCTTACCGTGCTGCAAACGCAGCTGGCCCTGACGACCAAGTATCATCAGGCAATGGGTCTGATGAATTACACGGGAGTCAATGAGAAGTCGATTCAGGCCCGGCAGGAATACCTGAAACACCTGAAGGCCCGCCAAGCTGAATTGACGTGGAAGGATCAGGAGGTCCGTAATCGCGGCCTGAGGCCGGGCATGACTATGCGGGAACATTTCGAAGCCGGGAAAAATCGAAGCGATAAAGTTGTTAAATTCTAGGAGGATTTTCAGATGAAAAGGATTCTTTTTGCGATGATGTGTGTGTTGAGTCTTTCTCTGTTCGGCTGCGGCAGCGACGAAGTCGAGTCTCTTCCCAAGATGAAGCCAACCACGGCGGAAGGGACTCTTCAGCCCCAAGGCGTTGCAGACAAGGCAGAGGAAGACGATGGCCTGACCTGGAAGGAAAAGGAGTTAAAAAAGCGTGGCCTGACCTCTGGCATGACTATGCGTGAACACTTAGAGGCAGCAAAAAATCGTAAGGATAAAGTAGTTAAATATTAGGAGACGGACATGGCTGAATCTTCATTGACCGAAGGGATTTTCATGATCCTTGTGAACAACTACAACACGTATTTTTTTCATATATACGACGACTTAATGGCAAACTTCGGCATATTCTTCAGGACTATGATGGTCCTATATACCGTTCTAATCGGATACATGTGGATGACCAACAAGGAAAACTCACGTGCGTTCATCAAGTCGTGGTTCCTGATTGCTATTTTCTATACTCTTGTAATGGAAAGCAACGCATACATGAACACCGTGTATTCTCCTTTCATCGGGCTAGTCGAAGATATATCAACTTATTTCTTGCAAGGCACATCCTACACAAGTGTTTTTGCATCACTGGATGAACTTGCCGTGAAGTTCATCCAAACAACAGGGTCTCTTTGGCCTAGCGGAATTAATTGGCCCTGGGATTACGCTCTAGCTGTGATAGGATTTGTTGCATTATACGTATTCTTTTTCGTGATGGTTTTTGCGTTCCTCGCAGTATACGCCATAAGTTATTTCTCAATATGTCTCTTTCTACTGCTCGGCGGGGTGTTCATACTTCTTGGGACCATTGAGCACACCAAAAGTATGTTCTTTGCCTGGCTTAAAAACCTCCTGCAACACGCCTTCACGATCATCTTTGCATCAATCATCCTGGGTGTCACAAGTGATGGCGTTTTGAACTCCATAAACGACCTCGAACAGTTGGATATGAACAACATTTTCAGTCTGAAATTCGTTGGATTCATTGGCTGGTGCGCAATTAACACAGTTCTCTTCCTCAAGTCGGCTGATTTCGCGGCGGGCCTGACCGGGACTATCGCGGGCAGCACGGCGGGCCTTGCCGGTGGCATGGCAAAGGCGGGCGGGCTTACCGCAGCCGGGACAGCCGGGGCCGGTGCGCTCGGTGCGCATGGCGGTCTTGCCGGTGCCGGGTATCTGGCTGGCAAGGCCGGTATGACCCGGACTCAGGCCATGGCCGGAAACGCGCTTGAAATGCTCAAGAAGAAGCGCGGCATCAAATAGGAGACTTTACATGAAAAAGCTGACTCAATTCCTGGCCCTGGCCATGCTGCTGCTCTCCCTGCTCCTGGCAGGAGGCTGCGCCTCCTACTCCAAGGGTAGCAGCGGATCGCGCGACAATCCGACCAAGCTGAAGCCTTCACCCTGTGCGGGGTGCTTCAGCCTGGACGAAAAGGAAGCCCTGGGGATTGCCGACCATGACGCATGACGATCCGCTCTCCAAATACTACGACGATCAGCCCAGGAAGTACCCCCTCACCTGGGTGCAGTCGGCGGCAAACAACCGCACCCTCCGGTGGTTGCTTTGCTGCTGCCTCCTGGTGTTGGCCATCCAAGCGGTGGCCAACACCACACTGGCCCTGCGCCACGAAAAGGAAAATTACCTCTATGAGGTAAATACGGGGCGCACTCATGTGGTCAAAATCGAACACGCTTCGCAGGAATTGCGCGGCAATGATCTGCTCTTGCTTTCCATGTGCCGTGGCCTTGTCGCGGACATGGAAAGCATTGACACGGCCAGCTTTGCAGACCGTGACAAGCGTGTCCGGTTCATGACCACCCCGGAAGTCTACGACAAGTATCAGGCCCGGCAGCGGCCTCTGTATCAAAAGGGAGTCGTGCGGACTGTCGAGTTGCTGAACGCAACCCGGCTTGGCCCGGATGTGGCCGTGATCGAATACGACTTGACTGAGCATTATTCTGGTCAGTCCAAGACACTCCCGGCCAAGTCCTTTATTACGTTCGAATTTTTTGACCAAGAGGTTGAAATTGACGACCGTTATATCAACCCCATCGGCCTGGTGGCCGTGGATTACACCCCCGGTCCGAGGTGATTATGAAAGTTCTCGCGCTGTGCCTGTCCATCCTGCTGCTTGCTTCCAATGCCTTTGCATTGCGGGACGAAATGCAAACATCCGATCCGGACAAGGCGATTACGAATCGCCCGATGGATCGGAATTACAATCTGCAATCCGTTCAAACTGCCTTTGACAAGGCCAAAGGGACGGAAAGCGTCCAGGAGTGGGCCTACTCCCCTGACACGGTGTACAAGCTCCGGCTGCGTGAATGGATGCATACATCCGTTGTGCTGCCGGAGAATGAAAACATCGTGGATTTCTCCCTGGGCGACGAAGGCAATTTTGTTTTCCTCCCGCAGCCTGGCGAAGGGAACGTGTTCAAGTTCATCGTCTACGGGATCATGCCGGGCGCGGACACGTCCCTGACCGTCCACGGCGAGTCAGGGAATATCTATCCGTTCTATCTGCGGATAGACGATCACACGTCCAAATTCCTGCCTGACTTGCTGGTGCGGCTGAAAGACCCGCGCTTGAAGACCTTTAAGTCCAAAAAGGTCGCCAAGCTGGAAGAGGCGGCGGCTGACCCTTTTGCCCCAAAGGAGCAAGGCACGGACGTGCCGGACTACCTCCGGACGATCTCCAACACGCCGCCGTCCGATTGGACGTTTACCTATCAGATTGATCCGGCTGACTCGCCCATTGCGCCGCGCCAGGTCTTTGACGATGGCATTTTCACCTACTTCCGGTTCGGCTCCAATGGAAACATGGACCGGATCGGATCACTGCCGGTCGTTTGGCGTGTCATGGATGGGCATGACGCGCTGGTGAACACGCGCGTTGAAGGCGAGTTCCTTGTGGCCGAAACGATCAATCCCAATTGGACCATCCGTTCCGGCGACAAGTGGGTTTGCGCCCGTCAAACTCCGGCCAAGAGGTAGCCATGAGTCAGGCCACTCCCGACCCGAAGTCTCTCCCGGTTCCCAAGCTAGTCAAGAGCGGCGTATCCCGAACGGCGCTCGGCTGGATTGCTTTTGCTGGTCTGGTGTTCTTTATTGCCATGGGTATTGGCGCCTGGGCCAAATACGCGCGCACCCAGGATGGAGTGCGCAAGACGATCATCAATCAGCACACAGGCGTGGCTGATCCCATGATAGCCCACAGCCTCATAGGCGATCCGGAACCTGAGCCGGAGCCGGAGCCTGAACCCGAACCGGAAGCGGAGCCGGTTGCGCTACCTGAACCTCTGGAAGAGGTGATTGCCTACATTCCCCCGCCCTCGGCCTCGGACCTCTTCAAGCCCGGCCCGCAGGAATTTGAATCCGTTGAATCGCTGGTGGCCAGCATCAACGATTCGCGGCGCGGCAAGGTCGTGGCCAAGTCGGCAAAGGATATGTTCGGCAAGGGCGGCAACACCCGTGACGAATACCGCATGAAAGACGATTCCTGGGCGGGCATGACCCGCACGGACACGAGCTTTCCCGTGGATATGGAGCGCGTGATTCCGTTGACCAGCAACATTTCCGCATTGCTGGTCAATGAAATCAATTCCGAGCGGGGCGGCAAGGTGACGGCCCAGGTCGAGCAACATATCTACGGCGGGCAGGGCCGCAAGGTCTTGATCCCTGCCGGGTCCGAGGCCGTGGGCTACTTCACGCCGCTTGAAAAGATAGGCGAGGAGCGAATCACTATTACTTGGGTCCGGATCATCACGCCCGAAGGAGTCAACATCTACACCGGCAACGCCGAAATGGCCGATGCCATGGGCCGCACCGGACTGACGGGGTACATTGATAACAAGTACCTTGAAAAGTACGGGATTCCCCTGCTTGTGACCACTCTCCAAGTCGCTTCGGCCTATGCCTTCCCGGTCAAGAGCCAGAACCAGGCGGTGATTGTGGAGGGCTACGGGTCCAGCATGTCGAACATGGGTCAGCGCGTCCTGGATGAGACAATGCAGATCAAGCCCATCGTTGAAATACCCGCAGGATCGCGGATCAACATATCAATCCTCAAAGACATTTGGTTTCCCGAACCTGAAAAGAAGACAATCAAAGCCGTGCCAATGGAGGCTTCCTAATGCGTAAATTCCTGATTCTGCTGGTGGCGATGGCTCTGGCCCTGCCCTATGTGGTGGACGCCCAGGACTATGTGACGAAACAAGACAGGGTGACAGTGCGGATCACCAAGCCGATCACGATCCCGACCGACACGGAGACAACGGCAGAGTTCGTTGACCTGACGGAGCAGGGCGTTCAGTCCGGTCTGGATAACATGCAGCTGCATGGCCGCATCGAGTACGACGAAGCCAAGTTGCCTGACGGAAGCCAGAGGGCTTACGTCAACTGGCATTCTGCCTCGTCCACGACCGTCAACAATGTGAAGCAACCCCTTGAACAGCCGTTGCGGTCGCAATTCTCCACGCTCGACCAACGGGTGAACGTGGGCGAGACGATGACCGCCGTGGGCGACCTGGATCAGCTTGCAAAGAATTTGCAGAAGCTGGACACGGCGGTCCAGGAGAAGGAGGCGGCAGTTAAGGAAACGGAAAAGGAGAAGACTTCGACCGTGGCCGGGCTGACTCCTTCGTCTTCGTCTCCGGCAACGGCTACGTCCACGCCGCCGTCCAATCTCTCCGTCAACGCTGATGTTCAGACCACTACCTACGAGGAATGCGACCCGTTCATAGATGAAGGCGGCAGGACGGTTTACAAGCGACGCAAGACCATCGTGACCGGCGAGAGCGGCAAGATATACTCAACCAGCATGTGCGAAAATTACGCCGTCCTGGGCGAAATTAAGACCAAGCAGGGTGATTGTACCTACGTCTTTGACATGGCCGCAAACAACGCCACGGCAACCGAGCAGTGGTATTACGTGGACACGTCCACGGGCGATGAGGTCAACGTGGGCGGCTGCCGCGATAGCGACAACGTATTTCCGATTTCCAATCGGTGCGATGTGGCCCTTTGTCCTGATTATTTCGACGAGCCGAACAACCTGGTTTTCCCGCAATGCTCCAAGGGAATCATGGTTGGCGAAACGTGGTTCCCGGCTCCGAGCGGTTGCCAGCCCCAGGACGGTGTTTCCTACGCCGTGGAGTGGGAATACGTCCGGGATGACAATGCTACGATTGTCACCCAGGACGATTTTACCAACGGCGTAAGCTATCCGAAAATCCGTAAATTCTACGAGCACCCGGAGAAGGGCAAGACGTACCTGACCGAGGCCGTGGCCTCGGCCACGGAGTCTTACCCTCACTTGCATGAGACCGCCGCTTGCGGCTGGATCATGAATGATGAGGAGCTGAAGGCTCAACAGCTGTCGAACACCTACATTGAGACAAGCGAGGGTGTGAAGGAGTTGCAGGAGTGCGCGCCGCGGACCGCGCCTGTGCCGTATGCGTTTTTGCAATTAGCCGCCAATGCCACTATTTTTACATTTCATGCCGAAGAAGGCTCTTTTGAAGATCCTTGGGTCCAGTCTTTTGTTGGTCCTCCTGGGATAACCAACATAAAGGCCACCGTTGTGGCTGCGGGTAAAAAAGGTGCTCCTGGTGTTGTGATTGGTAACACATTTTCAAATCTTGGAGCAGGCGGTCAGGGTGGTGCTGCGGGACAACAGATTACAAATAGTCCTGTTACAATTACAGAAAATGAAGTTGTGCCGCTTTATGTTGGCAATTCCACTCAAAGTCAATTTGGCAATGAAACGTCTAGTTTTGAACCTCTTTTAGCCGTCTTTAATGATTACTTTTTTGGTTCTCCTTTTGGAGCAACCGGAGGCCTGGGCGGTCCAGGATATACTCCGTCTTTTGTTGAATTTCCAAATGGTGGCAACGGAGATTCTTTTTCTTATCAAAATGTTTTTAAAGCTGCGGGCGGTCAAGGCGGTTTGGGTTTTGGTGGTGGTGGTGGTGGTGGTGCGGGAAGTTGGTCCCCCAATAACGCCAGTTACACCACACCGCGTGGTGGTGGTGGTGGTGCACCTGGAGTTATAATTATTACCTTTAAAATGAAAGAATATCTGCGGCCTGATGGGTCTACTTTTAAAACTCCTTACAACGGGGATTAAGAGTATGGCCCAAGGAACCGCTCTTCTTGAAAGCTATTTGGCTCCATTAGAGCCATACCTGAAGCACCCGGATATTATCGACGTGTGTATTCAGGAAGAAGGCGTTGTCCGCTTGCAAACGATCCACGGCAACCCGCCGTGGATCGTCAAGCGGGACAAGGCCATCACCTTCCGGCTGCTCAACCACCTGGCTGAACAGCTGGCTGTCTCCACAGGCCAAAAATTCCACAATGTTGAGCACCCACGGCTGTCCACTTCGATCCCCGGATACGGGTATCGAGTCCAAATCCTTGGTTCTGGTGTCGTCGGCTGCGGTTTTGCCATGTCTATTCGGGTCGCCAAAGCCCGGCGCTTCCCTTTATCTCATTATTTCAATGCCGAAGATGAAGCATATGTAAGAAATGCTATCGAGCGAGGGACTTTAATCCTAATTGTAGGTGGCACAGGCAGTGGCAAAACCACTTTGATGAATAGCCTACTTGAATGCTTCCCTGAAGATCATAGAATTTTCACAATCGAAGACGCCAAAGAACTGGTTCCGACACAAAAAAATGTTGTGGATATTTTAGTAAGCAAAAACAAAACAGACGTTGCAAAATATTCATACGAAGATGCAATCGACGATGCATTGCGTATGAACCCTGACGCGATTCTTCTCGGTGAAATTACAGTCGGAAATTCCGAACCATTCCTAAATCTCTCAAACACTGGACATGGAACATCTATGGCTACGCTTCACGCCAAAATCGTGAGTCCTGATTGGGCTTTTCGTCGCATCGCTCTCAATTGCCAAATGTCCAAAGAGACTCCCGCAAATTTTGAATCAATGTACGTCCAAGCCAAAGAATCCATTGAGCTTGTAATTACAGCAGAAAGAAAGGGACCTGAATTCCAGATAAAACTTCATAAGGATTTGTAATGGACAATCAAGCCGCCTCACGCGCCTACCTCTTCATTGTCATTGTCGCGGCCTACGCGGCCCTGGTCGCCCTGGCGGCGACCCTGGCCGATCAGCCGTGGCATCCTCTGGCCCCGCTCATGGCTGCCAAGCAATTCAAGCTGGTTTGGCCTGACGTGCTTAAATGGTCATATTTCGCCGTCTTCGGCGTCTTTTTTGCTGCCGTGGTCTTCAACCCGTTCAATGGAACGGTGAAGATCCACGGCAACGCGCATTTCGCCACGGCGCGAGACGTGAAGGAAATGGAACTGCGCGCCAAGTCAGGCCTCATTCTCGGTTCAAAGAATGGGGCTTGGCTGCGTACGGCCAAGCCGCTTTCGGTCCTGGTGTTCGCGCCTCCCGGCACCGGCAAGACGGCTGCCGAGGTGATTCCGTCCCTGCTGGCCTCGGAGGCCTCGACGATTACCTACGACCCGAAGGGCGAACTCCTTGCGAAAACCGGCCCCTGGCGGTCGCAGTTTTCCAAGGTGATGAAGTTCGCGCCTGGTGAAACGGATTCCCTCTCCTGGAATCCGCTGGCCCAGGCCGAACTTCCAAGCGATTGGGCTGACATCGAGGTCTATGTCAGTCGGATCGCGCAAAGCCTCTTGACCGCGCCGAAAAGCGGCGACGATCATTGGATGATGGAAGCGCGGCATGTATTCATGTTTTGGGCTCTCTATCTCATTCACAAAAACGGCGGCACGAGCTTTAGCGAAGTGCTGACCAATGCCCTGACAGACGACCCGCAAGGGGCGGTGAAAGAGTGCCTGGATTTTGCAGAGGTACCCTTGCCGAGCCGGGTTGTGTTTGAGGGCAACGCCCTGGTGGCCAAGGCGGACAAGGAATTTTCCGGCGTCCTCTCGTCCTTTGTCAAAGGCATGGACATATTCCTTGATCCCCGTGTGGCCCGGAACACGACCAATCCGGACATTCGGTTGAGCGACCTCCGTTCAACGCGCATGTCCGTCTACCTGGTTGTGAGCAACCAGGATTCCACCCGGCTCAAGCCGATCTTGAGCCTCTTTTGCGAAATGACGGCGAACACGGCCCTGGCCAAGGAGCCGGAAGCCGATGAATACTCCATCACGTTCTTCCTGGATGAATTTGTACGCCTGGGCCAGATGAACGAATTGAAGCGCGTTCCGGCGATTGGCCGGTCCTACCGCCTCAACTGCGTTTTCGTGGTTCAGACGCTGGCCCAGCTGCGGGACATTTATGGCGCGGACGGGGCCGAGGAGTTCATGGGAACGTGTTCGTATCAGGTGTTTTTCACTCAAAACGAACCGCGTGTTGCCGAAATGCTCTCGAAGGCCATAGGCACAAAGACTGTCAAAACAAAGTCCACGTCCGGCAGGATGCTGGACGCAAAATCCACGTCCACCGGGGAAACCGGGATTCCTCTCCTGCGCGGCGAGGAACTTCTGTCACTCCCGTTCGGGGATGTGATTATCCTTGCGCAAAACCACTACACCAAGCCGATCCGTGCGCGGGCCGCGTTCTGGTTCAAGGATCGGAATTTGCGCAAGTGCGTCAATTTCGAGGCCGGAAATTTCCTGTATGTCCCGCCGTCCGCTCCGGACGCGCCGGAAGCAGAGGCCGTGCCGGTTCCTCCGGCAGAATCCCCGGCTCTCGCTCCGGAAGAATCCTTCTTAGTTGAGACTCCCGAAATCGCCCCTGAAGGCCTCGAAGCCGATTCGATGGACATTGATGAGGCTTTCACCCCTGTGGAGCCTTCAGGGTGGTCTGACGACGATCTGGACGGCGACCTGGACGGCCAGGAGGTGCGGGCATGATCCGCGCCCTGGTCCTGCTCCTGGTTCTGGCAACCCCTTGTCTGGCCCAAGACCTTGGCTTTGCCGAGGCTGCGGCCAGGTATGGGGTGGCGGCGGCTGTTCTTGAGGCTATTTCCTGGGTCGAAAGCCGCCAAAATCCTGATGTGGCTCCGTCGAAGAATGAGCGAGAGGACAAAAACGGGGAAATCCGCATTTTCTACGATCACGGCCACATGCAAATCAACGATCACTTTTGGAAAAAACGGTTGAACGCCATTGATCCACGTCTATGGGATCAGATGGTGGAAGACCCGAAGGTCTGTACCCAGGTCGGCGCGTGGATTTTGGCGCAAAACATTGCCAAATACGGGAACACCTGGGACGCAATCGCCGCGTACAACACAGGACGCGGGATCGACCTGGAAGACTGCAACGGAGACGCGGCACGGGTGGAACGAGGGCGTATATACGCCCTCAAAGTATATGCGTATCTGGCAAAGAAGGCACAACCCTCTAACAACGTCGAGGTGGTGGAACAGGGCAAAGGCACGGCTCCTGTTCCACCCGCCTCGCGCATCCAAGCCCTACCAATGAGACAAGAAACCATCAACGTAGCCAGCTTCCGCAAGCATGGTGAATGGAGGCGCGTCGAATGAATCTGAATCTGTTTGAAGCTCTGGCCGAAGGAAGGCCTCTCAAGTATTTGAAAGAATTCAAGTCGCTGGATTACCCTGACGGCCCCTGGGAAGCTGAGTTGTCCTTTTGCATTGATCTCAATTACGGGCGGCGGTGCTACTTCACGGCCCTCAAGCCTGAAGGCCTGAAAGGGGCCAAGTTCCAAATGACTGTCCGCAAGGATCAGGGCTTCCGGCCAAGCCCTGATTCTTTCGACATGAGCCGGGCCGAAGAAGGCTCAATCTTCCAACTCCTGACCAAGCCCGATCCTTCGGGCTTCGGCAGCTGGCTCCGCGCCGAAAAGGTAAGTTAAGATGGGAAAGACATTGATAATCGCGGAAAAGCCGTCGGTCGCCCGCGACATAGCCGGAGTCCTCGGCGTGAAAGGCGGCGGGGATGGCGCCATTGAAAATGGCGAGTATGTGATCTCCTGGGCCATTGGGCATCTTGTCGTTGATTGCGGCCCGGAAGAGCAAAACCCCGCCTGGGGCGGGGCGTGGACCTTGGACAATCTTCCCATGGTCCCGGACGCCATGAAACAGAAGCCCAATGAGAAGACCGCTCCGCAATTCCGCGTCCTGCAGAAGTTCCTGACTTCAAAGGACGTGGACAAAGTGATCTGCGCGACCGATGCGGCCCGTGAGGGAGTGCATATCTTCCAGCGTATCTACAAAGAGGCGGGAGCTTCCAAGCCCTACAAGTACCTGTGGGCCTCTGATATGACCACCGAAGGGCTCAAGAAGGCATTTGCCAACCTCCTGCCCGCCTCGGCCAAGGAAGGCGTCTCAGACGCAGGATTTGGGCGTAACGAGGCCGATTGGCTAGTGGGTTTTAATTTCACCCGCCTTTATACGGTGAAATGCAATGACCTGGTGTCAATCGGAAGAGTCCAGACGCCGGTCCTCAAGCTGCTGGTGGACCGGACGCTTGAAATAGCCAATTTCAAGCCGTCCGACTTCTGGACGATCTCCGCTCATTTCATGGCCGGAGGCGAGGATTTTTCAACGACCTGGTTTGGTGAGCCATACAAGCAGGGCGACGAAAAGTTGCTCGACGAGTCCAGGGCAAAAGCCATTGCGGCCATGTGCCAGGGCAAGCCCGGCGCGGTGGATTTCGTAGAAAGCAAGCCGAGCCAGAAAAAGCCGCCTCTTCCGTTCGACCTAACGGCCTTGCAACGCGAGGCCAACACCAAATTCGGCTTTTCGGCGCAGTATACCCTGACTCTTGCCCAGGCTCTCTATGAAATCCACAAGGGCTTAACCTATCCGCGCACGGATAGCCGTTACCTGTCCGATGAATTGCTTGGCGAAATAGACAAGCATTTGAAAGCCGCTGCCGTGAATTACGCGGACCTGGCCGCGCTGGCTTCCGCGCGTGTTGGCTCGGAAAAAACCTTTGCCTGTGTGAACAGCAAAAAGGTTTCCGACCACCACGCGATTATTCCCACCGGCACCGCTGCCGATCAGTCCAAGCTCTCCGAAGACGAATGGAAGGTTTACGATCTGGTCACACGCCGCTTCCTGGCGGCGTTCCTGCCGCCCGCCCAGGTCGAAGCCACGACTCTTTGGATCGTGATAGAAGGGGAACGATTCAAGGCAACCGGCCAGGCCTTCCAGGACAAGGGGTGGATGGTTGCAGAGCCGTGGCGGTCCAGTGAGGACACGATTTTGCCCAAAGTGACCAAGGGCGATGCCCTGGACGCCAAGGCCGTCAAGGTCGAAAAGAAGCAAACGAAGGCCCCGGCGCAGCACACGGAAGCCTCGTTGCTTCAGGCCATGCAGACGGCGGGCAAGATCGTGGAGGACGAAGAACTGGCCGAAACGCTCAAGGATCGTGGCCTTGGCACTCCCGCGACCAGGGCAGGAATCATTGAAACGATTCTGGCCCGTGGCTTTGCGGAACGTCTGAAAAAGAGCCTCGTGGCCACGGACAAGGGAATCAAGGTGATTCAGACCGTGGACGCGCTGCACCCTGAAATGGCCAGTCCGGAACTCACGGGCGAATGGGAGCGACGGCTTCGGCTCATTGAGGACGGGCAGGAAACCCTGGACGCCTTCCGGGCCGATATTCGGCGGTTTGTCTCCGAAGGCGTAGCCAAGGGCAAGACGGGCGAAGTCCTTTACAAGGGCGAGGGCAAACGCGGTTCCCGCGTCGAAGTCGGCCCTTGCCCGATCTGCGGCAAGCCCGTGTGCGAAAACCTCAAGGCCTTTGGCTGCACCGGTTATCCTGACTGCAAGTTCGCGGTCTGGAAGACGGTTTGCGGCGGCAAGGTTTCCGCAGCTGCCGCGAAGCAAATCCTGACCTCCAAGCGCACGAGCAAGGAATTGACCTTCAAAAGCCAAAAGACGGGCAAGCCGTTCAAGGCCCGGCTTCAGCTGGAAGGCACGGAAGTGAAATTCCTGTTCGCTCCGAAGCGCAAAGCCTGATGAGGCGTCGAATGCATACGTATATCTGGAAAGCTGAATGCGGAATCTACATTGGAAAAAATGCAGGGAAGCGCGTTCTTGCCCGCATTCAGGAGGCGCAAAACTCCATTGCAATCATATCCCCGTACCTCTCCCCGGAGCTGCTTGCTGACCTGTCTCGCAAAAAGGCCGAAGGGATTGACGTACAGTTGGTCACCTCCTCGGAAATTCTGAAAGCCAGCAAATACCCTGACATTGTTCGTCAACTCGTTACACAGGTTCGAACGACACGGCCAACAGCCATAAAAATCCAACGGTTTGCAAAGATAGCTCTTTATCCGGTTGTCGCCCTGCTCCTGGGGGGCCTGGTCTTGGCCACCAAGGGGCATATCCCCACCACTCCGTTCATCCTCACAGCGGTCGGAGTCCTGTTGCCTCTGTTTCTGCTCCGTAAACTGCGCACCTACGACTACTCTTATGTGCCAAAAATCAACCATACATGCCTTCTTTCGCCCGGAACCGAAGGATACGGTTCCGGACTCAGCCTTTTCCACGCGAAGCTCTACATAATCGACGGGGAAAGTGCCTATCTCGGATCGCTCAATTACACACTGTCCGGAACGAGATACAATTTCGAATCGTGTGTAGAAGTGACCGGCCCGCAAGAAGTGCAAAAGCTGCAAGAGTTCTTTGCAATGGCCCGGTGGGAAGAACCCGCATTCGACCTTACAACCCACGGATCAAAGTTCTTCAAAGAGCCGCCCAATTGAGTAACACGAATCAATTCAAAGGCCACCTTTGCCTTGAAATCTTTTGAATAACTCTTCCTCATCCGCTCAAACCTCCTGGGGTTATTTTTGCGGAGATATGCACCTTAAAGCAAGCACATTTTCTGTCTAGGATTCGCAGCGCACTATAGAACACGTAAAACGGGGACACCTTACTAATTAACGTTCCATTTTTACTAGACTGCTAATTAGTAAGGTGTCCCCGAAATTCCGTAATTCTAGAAGTTAGAAAGTTCGTTAATTAAAAAGAGCGAAATACAAAATGCTATTAATGTTATTATCAAGTAAGTTGCTAGTATACGTTTCTTAGTAAGTATTGAAATAATGGAACTAAAAAAAATAAGCGTTAGCAATCCATAGACAAACGCTTCGCCAAAGCGTGCACCTATCAATGCGTTGAGAGGAATAGAAGCGACGAATATAACAACAGTGTAAAAAAACGTGAACATAGCAGTTGGTTTACTTTTCATTATATTACTTTCCTATGTATCTATTAACAGATCTGATTAACCGTTCTATCAACTGAGATGGATCTTCATTGTCATTTCCATACGCATAGTACGGCAAAACATCAAAGGCTATGTGGCCGTAATTATCTGATATCAAGGGAGTTGTGTTAACGCTTTCGGGGTTGTAGAAATTATATGTTCCAATATTGATAGAATTTGTTTCTATCTTATTGTTTGCAGTAACCACAACTTCATACCCTAACACAGGGTGTATGTATTTTTTACTACCATTAGTTCCAGCAAATAATTTTAAAAATAACGGCTCACCCGAGGTTGGGTCGATTTCGAACGTATGGAAAACGCTATCTTTAGCTGGCAATTCAAAACCCACGCGCCAGCCAGCTGCTCCGGATGAGGGCCAAAACCAATGAAAAAGGCCGCTTACTTGTAAGCGGCCTTTTTCTTGCGTAGCACGATTTCTAGCGCTCTCTGCCCTGAAGCCGGGTGCGGACCTTCTTCACGCTCAATGACTTTTCGCGCAAAGTGCGGAAGGTCTGCTTTTTCTCCTCCACTGGCATGTTCATGGTCTTTAGCCTCGCAATGAAGTCGTCGGCCCGATCCATGAGCTTGCCGCCCTGTTCGATATGTTTTTCACGACCCTTGACCGCTTCAATGCGGTCCTGGGGAGACATGCCCAGAAGGTGAGTCTTCTGCATTTTCTCGGAATCCTTGTTCCAGCGGTCCATGCTGTCCAGAAGTTCCGTCAAGGTTGCCTTGCTCTCCTGTTCCATGTTCGCTCCTTTTTCGGTCCTGCGCCGATAATCTCTCAAGGTGTTAAATGCCTCGCGCCGGTCCAGGTCGGCCTTCTTCAACGCCGCAAGCTCCTGCGCCAGGCGCTTGCGTTCCGGCTCGTCGGTTGTTCGTCCTATCTGCGTTTCTATGCCTTTGATCTGTTCGTCGTGTTTGGGCAAAGCCTTGATCTTGTCGCGCTGAGTGACCAGGCTCCGGGCCTGGGCCTCCCTGAAGCCGATGGCATCGACCGAAGGCCGCGCACGGCCTAGCCGTCTTTTGAACGCGCGTTCCTCCTTCTCCATCTTGGCCACAAGGGCCTTGGTTTCGGCCAGGACGGCTTGAACCGTAGGCTGCCAGTTAGAAGGCCGCTGCGGCTTCCTTACGTCCGTCCTGGGCCTGTCTTTGGCCTTTGTGGCCACATGCGCCAGCCCGCGCGCGGTCAACTCTTTTGCGTAGGTCTTCCGAAGCGCATGGAGGTCGGCCTTGCGCAAGTCGAGCTTCTTCCCTGTCTCGCGCTGTTTGCATTTGACGATCAAATGCGCGTGTGGATACTTGCCGTCCTGGTGGACCCCAAGGACGTATTCATATCCAGCGGAGCCAAAGTGCTTTTGTGCGGTCGCCCGTGCCGCAGCCTTAACCCGCTCCACATTTGTCTCGGTCAAGTCCGACTTGGCCGACAAGGCAATGTGAACGGCCTGACGTGGCGCGGGCTTGCCTTTTTCCTTCCGGTCAAAATCCTCTGACCACCGGTCATAGAGATTTTGGATTTCAGCCGCTCCCTTGAACTCCATTCCCATTTCGTTCTCAAGAACCAGAGCGACCCCAGGCCGGGCCTTTGGGTGCTTCTGCTTCGATTCATCCCGCGTGGCCAGCACAGCCAAAGGCAGACCTGTGGCCGTGGCCACCTCGTACAGCTCACGCTTCAAGAATGTGTTGTTACGGTGATGCTTGGCGACTGCCGAAGCATCCCGTAGAGTTCTTATCTGCTCGGCCTGGCGGTGATGCTTCTGAAACGCATTTGACGTGCGGATCGCAAGCCCCAAGTCCACGCCGTGGGCCTCGCCCATATTCCAGACGTGCGCGGATGCGTAAGCCGCATTATCCTCGCGCTTCTTGTCGAAGTGGGTGCGAAGCTCCGCAATTCGGGGTTTATCTCCTTTCGCGGCTGCGAAAGATTCCCGACGACTGGCTTCAATCTCTTTGATGCGAAGCTCATATTCCCGATGTAACGAGCACATTTCCTTGAGAAATTGAGCGTTTGCCAAGTCCTCGCTGTGCAAACTCTTTGAAGCCAGCTGCTCGGCTAACTCGCGTTCCAATTCCGAAAGATTTCCCTCGTCCCCAGGGCCGATCTCGCGTGCTACATAGTCCATCATGCGCTTAACCGATGCACCGGATTTGGCCCAACCCGTGACCTTAACCACGGCTTCGGGCGTCCGCTCCGCCTGCCGGTGGCTTTGGCCGGGCATGTCCACGTGGACCCGGCCAGCCTTGGAATGCTTGGCACGGCCTATCTCGAATTTCTCACCTTCTTCGTAACTCATCCTCTACCCTCCAAAAAAAGCGGACTAGCTCCGCGAAAGAACGCTTCAATTCCTCCTGGCCAGAAAGAACCTCCTCGGATCGCACCTGGCGATTCGTGTTCAGCTTGATGGCCACCTGGTTTAGGTTGTTTCCGGCGTTGGTAAACGAGCGGCGCATTTCTTTGAGTTCTTCGACAAGCTCCTTTCGGATGAAAGGACGTGTCGAGGTTGCGAAGTTCTTGACGGCCAGGCGCACGACCTCGGAACGGCTCCGGACGCCGAGGGCTTGCTTCATGGCGTCAAGCTCTGCCTCCATGTCCTCGTCCATTCTTACCGGGATGTATCTTGTCTTCATGGATCGCTCTTGCGGGTTTGTCGCCGGGTCCCTTTAGGGAAGGCGAAACGGGGTGAAATGCGCAGCATTGAGGGGGGCGACCCCCCTGATCTCGGCGGCTGCCGAGCGGGAACAACGTCAGTTGTTGGGACTTGTAACACAAAGTCCCTATCCCGCCAACAGGAAAAAGTTGAACAGTGACCAATCAAGGTCACGTCAAAACTTTTTCCTGTTGCGGATTCATCCGAAAATTTATGGAGTAAACCAACGGATTTACTTCATAAAATTTCGGAAGAATGAAACCGCAAGACAAATACCACAAAGCCAGTCCCAACTTTCAGGATAAAAACCGCAGTGAAACGAAGGTGTTATCCGAAAAGAAAGGGTGGGGCTTTAGGTGAAAATCGGGGGAGGATTCACGCAAGCCGTTGAAATGTATTCATTTCATCGGCTTGAATACCGGCAAAACCCGCGATTTTCCCGTCATGAAGCCGAGCCAAGGCGTTAAAAGGCTGAATTTATTCAGCTTTAGCTAAAAGCGCGGCCTTATCTCTTGGGCAGTCTTGACTGCCCTTCTTTAGTTTTAGTTGTTTTTTTTCAAAAAATATAAGGAGTTGAGGCGGCGAAGCCACACCGGAAACCTCCTTTGAAATCGCTCCATATTGATCAGCGAATCAATGTGTAAGCCCTGCTTTTCGGCGTGTAAGCCCTGCTTTTCGGCGTGTAAGCCTCACAATTTCAGGTGTAAGCCCTCAACTGACCCCTGTAAGCCTCCTAAACTGGACCTCCTTGAGGGCTGCGCCGCAATCCGGCTCCTCGACCGTCACGATCCTGGGACGGGCTTGCAAGCTCGTGCCAACGGTTCGTCGTTCCTCCTCTGCCGTTGTCACTGGACCTTGCCGCCCCCAGGATCGCGCCAGCCGATCACCGGGCGGCTGTGCCTCTATGCAACCCCCGACAGTGGTGGGGCCTCACGGGGAGTGAAGGCCCCACCCCCGCCGGGGGTTCGTTGGGGTGGGGATCAATCCAAGGAGGACGCATGGAAGAGGCAGAATGGTCTTTTCAAAATGACGCATTGAAGCAAAGAGCGAAGGCGTTTGTGCAGCGCATGGGCGCGGTCACAACGCCGAGCGCGGAAGATCGACGCGAGTTCCAGACGATCAGACGTGAAATCCACCAGCAACAACGCAGGGAAGCGGCCTATGAGGGACAGAATGAAAATCATCGACGCGCTTGATCTTCTGAAGCGGCTCAATGCGGCCAGGAAGCGCACAAGAGACTTGGCGCGACATTCTGTGCCGCGCGAACAGGTGGGCGAGTTCATAGACGCCTTCCAGCGCATCGAGGACAAGATTCTGGATGAAGTAGAAGGCTTGCTTCTGGATGCTTGGCTGGAAGCCGAGGCTGAGTTGAGTTCTGTGAATCGTGAATTGGAACGACATTCGGTGCAAGGCACCGAACAACCGCACACACGTTGTCCATAGGCCCCGATTCCCCATAGGGCCGCTGGCCCTGTGGGGAAGTCGGGCCGGGCCTGTGGGGAACGTGGCCCGCCCGGCTGTGTGTCTTCCGGGCGGCCACCTTCCAGGGCCGGAACCCTCACGAAGAGGTGGAGGCTGGTCAGGATTCCAAAGGCCCACGGCCTTTGGTCGGCTGCCGGGACGATCCCCGGCGCGGGGTCCAGCGGCAAGAAGCTGGTCGCGGGTCATGCCCGCGAAAGTCGCCCGGCCCGGGTGGGCCGGTGGACCATCGCACGGCATGTGCGCGTGTGGCTCCGGCCAGGCGCAAGCCGGTGCGCCGGGGCCACCTGGCCCGCAGGGCCAGCCAGGAAAAAGACAAGGCCACGTCAGGCGAGAGCCGCCCGGCGTGGCCTTTGTTGGCTTGCCAACGTGAATTAATTCATTTGGTTAGATTGTTTTGTGTGGTGTAGGTGTATACATTGTGTGCATTGGATACTTAGTCCGTTTTATGCCGCTTTCCGCGCAATCAGCGCGTTGAATTTCGCCAGAAATTCGCCTTCGACGTGCCGCCAGTGCATTTCCTGAATGGCGATGTGACCAGGGCGCGGCAAGCGATCCACGGCCACCAGGTCGGGCCAGCCGTTCAAGTGGGCCATTTCCACGGCCATGACTGCATCATCAGCTTCCTTGATCGGCGCATAGTCCTGGGCAGGGTCCAGGCCGAAACGGACGCATATGGCGGCTTGAATCCGGTGTTCCAGGGGCTTGAACACCTGGCCCAGGGCCGGGATACGCTTGGCCGGTGAAACCAGGTCGCCCAGGTAGACCTCTGCCGCGTCATGGAGCAGTCCCCAAAGCTGAAGGCGCGGGGGCAGGATCGCGGCCACCAAAAGGCTGTGCTGCCCGACCGAATAAGGGAAGGGGCAGGCTCCGTTGTAGCGGTTCAGCTGCGCCAGCTGGTGCGCAATGTCTTCGATGCAGATTTGGGCCGGATCAGGATTGATCAGGTCTAGGGACTTGCCGGTTACGGTTCTGACGGTGGTTCTCATTGGTTTTCTCTTTCTTCGATTTGAAGGTTATTCCACGAAGCAACGCGGATCTGTGTTCAGGATCTTGGCCAACGCTTTTGCCTCGTTGATCTGAATAGTCCTCTGTCCTCTTTCCATGGCCGATACAATCCGCTGTGAATATTTGATAGGAGCGCCCTGGATCTCTTCGGCCAGCTGCGCGGCCAGGGTTTCTTGACTCATACCCTCTCTTTTCCTGAAACCCCGCAGGGCGCGGCCAAATTTTGCCTTGGGCAAAATAACAAATTCATCATTCAGGCTTTCGGCCAGGTCCAGCACACCGGACACGGCTTTTTCAACCCTCTCTGCTTGGTGGCCAGGGACCACCAAACAGAGTTGAATGTTACCGCTACCGTCCGTAAGGGGCGTTTTCGTGAGTTCCAACATACGTCACCTTTACTTTTCTTTCTTTGTTTATCACTCCTTAGCACAAGACCCCCACCTGAAGGAAGGGGTCTTGTGCTAAGGAGTGATAAATCAGCGTGGTCTAACGGTAGTTTTGCAAGCTGCTTTTCCACTTTCCGACTCGCTGTCACTGTCCAATTAGGGAGTTTCACCGTATATTACTCCCTTTTTATACTGTGTGCAACCGAGTTAAAATGAGGTTGCGGGTGAGGGGATCTGTCACGTTTCTTGCCTCCATGAGTTAATGTTTTATACTGCCTCGTTGGTGTATTTAAAGTACATGAGTACACAAGTACTTGTCAAGCGTTTTGATAAAAAGTGTTGAATAATAAGTAAGTTTGGCGAATGAATATTATTAATTAAGTACTTATGTACTTAATTTCTTCCGCTTGGAACAAGCGTACAGCGGAGCGGAGGCATGATTTTCGCTCTTCGCTCTTACATTTTCCAAGGAAGCGCGAAGCGCCGGACCCCCCCTTGCGGGGGTGGCTCATTTGCCCAGGTGTCATACCTGGCCGCATTGTGAACATGCGGATCAAATTGAAGTTTCTTTGGAATCGGCGGTGGGGGTGGTTGGAGCCGATGAATCTAGTGGAGTTTTACACGCCCTTGCGGTGTGAAAAACTCCAAGTCCAGGGCGTAAGCCTTGGTCATGGCCAAGCCACGAAAAAGCCCCACATTGAAAAGTGGGGCTAAAATGAGCCAGCGGCCATAGCCTGAACAGGTGGAACCGTGTTCCAATCCATTTGCCCAGGTCAACGGCCTTGCCGTGGATCTGGCTAGTGGATCTCGACGCGTCCGGTCACGCCGGGGCTTCCAAAATTTTCAAATCGGACAAAGGAACGACCTTTTCCACTCGTCCAATTCGGGTATGCCAGATGCCATCCTGGGGAAAGGCTTCGCAAAGGGTCCATGTATTCAAGAGCTTGCCACCACCAAAATATTGAACTCGTTGCTTCGCCTTCATAAGCGCAACATGCAAAGATTTGGGGAATTTGTATTTCAAGTCTCTTCGTACTTTCACATCGATCATGGCCATAACTTCATAAAGCGAAAAGAATTGATACCGGCGGCCATTGGTGCTGTATGCTCTCGGCTTAACATTTTTCGCGTCTTCTCCCGGTTTCAGCTCACGAATTTTCACGCGGAACAAACCTGGCTCGGCGTCCTGGGAAACGGAACTATAATTTTCAGCCGGTTCAAGGAAAACATGCCAGCGTTTTTTCTGGCCAGGTAGATCGACTTTCAAAGTCACGGTATTCATGTTGCCTCCATTTATAAAAACTCATTGGTAGAAGTCAATATATCGACTTCTACGGCAAAGAACAACAGACAAATGGTCGATTTATAGACTTCTAGACACAAAAAAACCAGCATCATCAAAAAAGGCGCATATTTAGCGAATAAGGAGGTTTTGTGAGGCTCGGCGTCCCGTTCCCTGGAATCGGGCGAAAACGAAGTTTGAGCCGTGTTCAGGGCAGAATTTAGGGTACACACGCTCCAAGCAGACAACACCCGACGAGCGCAAAATCACATTTCTTCCCCCTCAAAGGATTCTTCAACGGCTTTTCAAGTAAAAAAGCTGTTTGAAGTTTGCTAGGTTAAGATCGCGGCGCTGGCGAAGCCAGCTATCTGCCGCTACCTTCTTTCCAATTCTTTTTGTTTTTGCCTTTGGGTGGGCGGAGCGAAGCGGAGGTGGTTTTGGCCATAGGCCAAAAGGGTGCCTTTAATGCCTTTCGCGCGTAAGCGC
Source organism: Sphaerochaeta sp. (assembly GCA_016342655.1). Taxonomy (GTDB): domain Bacteria; phylum Spirochaetota; class Spirochaetia; order Sphaerochaetales; family Sphaerochaetaceae; genus Sphaerochaeta. Next base: position 31,369 of record JAEINL010000037.1, read on the forward strand.
GGCCAGGATTGGTTTTTTTTGGGAACCGAAGGCATATATTCTTATTCTTTCTTAGGGAAGGGATTAAGAGGGAAGAAAGGGAGAGATTAGTAAAAGTTAATAATTCAAAACTGATACAATGTTAAGGCGCGGGGGAAACCTCGCATAAGGCGCGGGGGAAACCTCGCATAAGGCGCGGGGGAAACCTTTTTGAAAATTGAGGCGCGGGGGAAACCTCGCATTAAAACACCCAAGGCGCGGGGGAAACCTCGCATTAAAACACCCAAGGCGCGGGGGAAACCTTTTTTAAATCAAAAGCCAAGTAGTAATACCTGCCAGTAAGGGCCGTAAGGCGCGGGGGAAACCTTTCAAAAAAGGCAAGGCGCGGGGGAAACCTTTTTTTTAAAGCCCTAAAAAAAGAAAAGGGCCATCGGCCCTTTTCACTGTATTATGATTCTGATCAATCATTTGATTTCGACTTGTTAAGTGCTTCTTGTCGCGCCCTTTGTCGGGCGTTGGCCTTTACAACGTCTCCAATAAGGTTCCTTGTTGGCCAAAGAGTATATTCGTAATCAATCACGGTGCGTGTACCTTCTTTTACGACAGCATCTTTCGTGTATTTACTAATTTTTTTATAGAACTCACTAATCAATGGTTTATTGAGGCTTTCAATCTGTCGTTCTAATGAAATTTTATACTCTCTTTGTTTCTTCGTAGGATTTGTTACCGCTTCCGCAACTTGTAAGCGTTTGTTCAAATCCAAAAGTTTTTGCTCCTTTTCTTCTTTGGTTTTAGAAGTTATTTCTTCTAAAACACTATCCATTAATTCAGCACTTTCTCTAGGGCGTGAAGTTGAAAAACCATAGCCAACTTCTTCCATGTATTCCGACAAGAAAAACGTGTATGGGTTGTTTTTATCCAAATTTCGTTTGGAATACGTGATCTTATGGAGCAATTTCCGGCCAAGCGTTTTCAAACGCATGGAAGTTTCATAATCAACGATCCGATGAGTGGCGTTTTTAATGGATTCTGTAGTAGGTGAATTGAATCGAACTACAACCCGCTTATTTCTACCTTTTCCTGATTCCCCCAAGCTCAAAATATACGTTTCTTCAAATATGACTCCCCCTGTTTCCCTGTTTTTGCAGACCATGGATGAGCGGCGAAGAATGAACAGGCTTTGCATGATCTCAACAGAGCTTGCGGATTTACCAATTCGCTTAAGCTCACGCTGTATATCTCGCACATAAAAGGCAACGGCCAACATTTGGTCCAGCACAATTCCTTTGCCATCCATTGCCATCTTTTTGAGAACTTCTAGAAGGACCTCTTCTTTATCTCCTGGGTAATAGTCTATCCACTCTCCTTTAAATTTGCCTTTTTTCTTTTCAATCTTCGCAGGAAGGATTGCTACCTCAAGATTCAAACCCAAAGGGGTAGAGAAGGGTCTAATCAATACAGGCAAGGTTCCTTGTTCTGTCCAGGGTTGTTTTTTTTGATAATAAAACAACGGGGCGTTTACAGATATATCTGTTGTGAAAGAATACCGCGCTTCTTCTTTGACTTCGTGAAAGAGCGAAATCCAAACAGACTTTGTTTCCTTCATCTCAGCTATCTCATCAAATGGTTGCACCTTTACCGTTACCGATTTATCCTCAAAATTGGACATAGGGGAACCTCCTGTGTCCTCCCCGGCCTCGCCGGGGGTTTTGGGTCGAGCGTTGCCGCGCTCGGCCCTCTTTTTAGGCAACTTTGTTTCTATCCAAGACGTTTCTTTCTCACGATCATCGAGAATCCGTTTTGTATCAGTCACAATTTCCCGACCTTCCTTCACTAGCTCCTTGAGCAATGAAGAAACGTCTTCTATTTCAAAACTTGCGGGATCGGACTTTTCAGGCATTACGGTTTCCAGTAACCTTTTTGCTCAAGCAAATTTTCCAATAATCCGCGAATTACACTATTCCCATTGATACTTTTGTCGCCGGTGGCTCTCCGCATGTCACGAACATAATCCTCTAGCGGATCAAAGATGGAAGCCCGAAGCAGCACATTTTTCCCTTTCATAGGATCTTGAATCTTTTTGAGGGCTTTCTGATGTTCCGGCAAATTCTTCGGCCTATTCCCCTTCCGACCGGGGGAAACCTCTAAATTAAGATCCAGACCATTAACCTCCATTTCCTTTCCCATTATTCACTCCCTATTTTACGTATTACTTCCCTAACAAAAGCACTCATATCTAATGCCGCACGGCTTGAAGGCTCATAATCGAAGATAGATTTTTGGTCCAAAGGACTTTCTTCATAAGCCGTAAGTTCATGAATCACTGTTTCAAATATATATTGTGGATACATTTTACGAAGCTTTTGAATGGTAGTCCTATGAAGACGCGTAGGCTTAACTTTATTCATAACAAAACCAAGTAAAGACGCGTGGGAAGCTTCCGTTGAACGCATTTCCTTAACTTTCAAGAACAGTTTTCGAAGTCCATCCAGCCCATATTTTGAAGGCTGTAGAGGGACAATCAAATAATCAGAAGCCATAATCCCAGCCAAAGTTAAATTGGTTATCTGTGGATTCGAATCTATAACAATATAATCGAAAATATTTTCAGCTATTATCTTTTCCACTATTTGAGCAAATACATCCGGGCCTTCCGGCATAAATTGCACAGAATCAAGATCATCGTCTCCGGCAACAAGCCAAATGTTTGGGCCAACCTCTTGAGGGTTGCTTATGGAGCCGCGGTACATACTGGAAGTATAACATTTTGGCTTTTCTCCTTCGGCCAAAAAAGACCCTGTTAAATTAGCCTGGCCATCATTATCAATAACCAAAACTTTCAATCCAAGTTGTGCTAACCCATGGGCCAAATTGAAACTAATGGTCGTTTTACCAACCCCGCCTTTCTGATTTAAAAGACAAATCACTTTAGTCATATATACCTCTTCGATGTTGCAAACACTAAGTACTTGGGTACGCAAGTACTTATAAAACGTCAACACATAATCCTCTTGCGGGTTCGCTCTTGACGCTTTATGTTCTCGATGCGGTGGCTTGCCTCCACCGTTGACGGTTGTAATGTTAAGTTGCGACTGTCTCATTGGTAGGGCCGGGGATGTTCCCCGGCCCGTTGCCGTTTACAGGCCAAGCATTTCCCTAGCCTGGCAAGTCTGCATGGCCAGCTGCGCCGATCCGGTTAAATTCTTTCAAAAGGTCTTCACCCTTAAACCAAATGTGCATTGTTCCGGCCTTGAACCATTTGAAGCGGAAATATTCCGTTTCTGCCTCTGTTCTGTATTCCCTAATCGCCTGATTGATTGCGGTTACTGCATCCTCTGGCCTCTTGGGGAGTCCCTGGCCAGGCGCAAGCCGGTGCGCCAGGCCCACGAAAAAGCCCCGCATGGCGGGGCTTGACTCGGTTCGTTGGCTAGTAGGGTTTTCGCCGCATCAAGAGGCGTATTGTGCCTTTATCATACTCGAATTGTTGGATGATATAAGCATCCATCAAGACCTCAAGCCGTCCTCGGTAGACTTGTCCACCGCAGGTGGAGCAATCCACGTCCGTGCGCCAGAGTTCGCCGTTGGAAAACGACCTGGGCGAGGACGCCAGGCTTTCGCATGTGATGTATTCGACGCATTGTTGTTTTTCCGTTTCTCCGGGCGCGGCCAGAGGGTGCGCCCGGCCACCGGCTTGCTGTGCAAGCGGGTGGCCGTCCTGGGCCAGTGCCATGGGCGCGGCCAAGAGCAAAATGATGAGGATCAGGTAAGGCATTTGGACTCCAAGAAAGAAGGGGGAAGGCTTCCCTTCCCCCTGTTGTGGTTCTAGCCTTCCTGGGCTGCCTTGCGGGTGATGTGGATCTGATCCACGTACACCTTGAGCGAGGCGGCGGGGATCTTCTTCTTGGCGTTTTCGGGGTCTTTGGCCATGTAGATGTTGGCGGTGATTGCCTGGTTGGTGGCCACGGTCACGGTGTCGCCGGGGCCGAAGTCCAGGGCTTCGGCACGGGAACCCCACAGGGCGCACTCGTACCAGACCGTTTCCCATTCGTCGCCGCGCTTGAAGTTGTGGGCCACGCTGAAGTTTTTGACCTTGGAATCTCCCACGGTCCTGACTTCATCCACCTTGCCGACCTTGCCAGTAATGGTTGCGATGAACATAACTCTTGCCTCCAGGTTAGGGTTTCATTGGTTTTTTGGTTTTCGCTTGCCTTGGGGCCTTTGTCAACTTCCTGCCCCCCCAACATCCTCCTGGCGTGGGGGGCCGGATGCCTTCGCATCTGTCCCGGCCCCCCTGCCAAGGAGGATGATGCCCCTTTGGGGCTACCCGGCTGCCGCCCTGTCGGCACGTCTGGCTTGTTCCTTGCCAGCCTGTCAGCGGAAGGGGCCACTAGACAGATTCCGCAGCAGGGAAATGGGAGGGAACCGCAAAAGTCGTGTACGCGAAGCGGGAGCGAGTTTTGTGGGAGGAACCGATTTGCCTGTTGCGGGTTCTGGCGGCTCCTTAGAGCAGAAGGCTGAAAAGCAAGGGGCATGACAGACAGTGCCGTCAGGATCAGCGGCTTGACCGGGCTAATGGGATTCCAAAGGCCCCCGGCCTTTGGGCTACTGCCGGGGAGAATCCCGGCGCGGAGTCCAGCGGCAAGAGGCTGGTCGCGGGTCAAGCCCGCGAAATGCTGGTGGCCGTCCTCGGCCTGGGAACTTCGCACGTCATGTGCGCATCGAGGCCGCGCCAGGCGCAAGCCGGTCGGTGTGGCCGCTTTGGGTCCGGGCCTGGCCCGGTTTGCAGTCGCGGCTAGTCCAGGGCGTGGCCCTGGCCGTTCGGGCGCAGCACGAATGGGATGAAGTTCGCGCTGCCGGCCACCAGCTGGCCGGGGCGATGAGTTCCAAGAAAAAGAGCCGCTTGTAAAAAGCGGCTCTTTGGAGTGCGTAGCACGAATCTTGAGTCATTTGGGCCAGCGACCCTAGCCCGTGAGGGTGGAACCGTGTTCCAATCGGCTTGATCGGTTCCGCGCTCCTGGGCGCGGACACCGCTCTAGCCGATCTCGGCGCGGTCCTCGCCGTAGGCGCGGAGGCCTCCGGCAAGCCGGGGTGCAAATCCGCAACGCCGACCCCGGCACAGGCTCTTGCAAGCCTACATCCGAGAGACGCGGGCCGCCCAAGTTTATTTCGACGCGCACATTTGCCCCACAACGCCCTAAACGTTGCTCCCGACGACCACTCCCCGGATTTCGCCGTTGGCGAAGCCAGCGGCCCCAGGAGGGAGCAAATTCGGGGTATCCCGAAGGCGACCGCAACCCGCAGAGGCGAAGCCGCATCCTAACCCTCAAAGGTTTCTTAATTCAGATCCGTTAGGCCAAGCCTGACGTGTCGAGCTTGCGATTCCGATAGCGGCCCTGGCCGTAGGCCAGGTATCTGCCGCCACCTTAAAGCGGCCACAGGCCGCATGGAGCCGCAGGCGGCTCTGTTTGGGTGGAGGAGGAGCGAAGCGACGGGGGGCCGCGCCAAGGGCGCGGGGGCCTGCCTTTTTGCCTTTCGCGCGTAAGCGCGGCCAGCCCTGTCTTTTTCTTTTCTTCTCTTGGGTGAAAGAGGGGAAAGAAAAGAGGGTAAAGATATAATAAGGATGCAAACGACGAACTGCGAAAAATTTCTAAGTGGAACTGCGAAAAATTTCTAAGTCTGGCGGGCGAACTGCGAAAAATTTCTAAGTCTGGCGGGCGAACTGCGAAAAATTTCTAAGTCTGGCGGGCGAACTGCGAAAAATTTCTAAGTCTGGCGGG
>JAEINL010000152.1 GCA_016342655.1 Sphaerochaeta sp.
CCATGGTGCCAAGAAATAGTGTGATAGAGCATAAAAAGTGAATTTATGTATAACTATTTAAAGAACGTTGTACTAGTGTAGCATTGAGAAAATCAGTTCTTCCTCCCATAAAGCCGTTGGCAAGGTCAGCACCTTGGAGAATTGCAGGGGCACGAAACATGGCATGTACATCAATTACTGCCTCTGCCTGGGCTACTGCATTCACATTGAACGCACCCTGGGCATAGGACAGGCGGTCGGTTGCTTCCAATATCGGACGCAAGGGTAGTAGACTCATTCGGTTATTCCTCTCCCTGCATAGGCAAGGTTGCCGCACACATAGGTGCGTACGACATGTAGTGTGGGGTCAAGCAACGTAAAATCGGCATCCTTACCAATTTCAAGGCTTCCTTTAGTATCATACAGATGCAACATGCGGGCAGGATTTTCTGTCAGAAGCGGAAGGACTTGCTCAAGACTCTTCCCGGTAAAAGTCATCAGGTTCATAAGTGCCTTATCCATGGTGAGAGTGCTTCCAGCACGCACACCATCAAGAAGCTTTGCATCGCCATCGACAACCTCTACGTCCATAGAGCCCAACTTGTACAGACCATCAGGAAGACCTGCGGCCATCATGCTGTCTGTAATTGCCACCACCTTGTCATAGCCCTTGGTCTTGAGCAACAAGCGAACCGTGGCAGGAACCAGATGAAAGCCATCACAGATTGCCTCACAGTAGATGTCACTCTCCAAGGCGGCCCCAGTGATAGCCGGACGGTGCATATGGAAAAGTTTCATCGCATTGAAAATATGGGTACAGGATGTTGCCCCTGCCTCGATTGCTTCCATGCTGGTCTCATAATCAGCTCCGCTATGCCCGATGGCAATGACCAACCTATCCTTATACTTCCTGATAAGGGGGATGACACCCGGCAATTCAGGGGCGACAGTGAGGTAGAGCACCTTGTTGTCTGCTACGCTAAGGTAGTGTTCAAGCAGGTCTGCATCACCATCGAGCAACAGGGCCTCTGGCATGGCACCTCTGTATTCACAACTTATGAAGGGACCTTCAAGATGGATGCCTAGGAGCTCACTGCCTGGTGTCCCCTTTGCAATGGAGGAGGTAAGGGTCCTCAGTATCTCCTCAGTCCGTCCCTTGGTATCAGATACTACTGAGGCGAGGAAGCCCGTGATGCCCTTGGAGGCAAAGAAGCGGGAGAGATCATCAATGTCTGAGGTCGACCTGATGTGATTGATGTCGATGCGATTCCCCCCATGGGTATGCACATCGAGGAACCCAGGGACAAGGTAGTTCCCCTCTGCATCAAAGGTCTCCTCGCCGATAAGAGGTTTGACTTTCTCCCCTATGGCTGTGATGGTCTTTCCATCCCATCGAATCGAGCCAAGGATAAACTTGCCTCGATGGTAAATGGTCGCATTATCTATACGCATCAAAAGGGCCTCTGGCTTGCAACGTTGTTGCTGTAGATCATCGCATCGGGGTGGTTCTGCAACAAGGTTGCAGGAAAATGTGTCTCCACCTTGCCAAACAAAGTCTGTCTCAGAACTGCCTGGTGCCAAGGCCTGAACACTCCCAGACGAATCTTTCTTGCTCCAAGGATCTGACGCATCCCAAGGGTCACTGCAAAGAGTGGCATCGCATCGAGGGCACCGTTGAGATCCCCAATGGCATTGGCTACCCTGGTCTCCGGACTTATCTCAAGGACCCGGGTTTCCAGCTGAGCAAACTCCTCAACAGAAAGCTGTTCCTGAGGTTCGTTGAAAGCCAAGTGCCCGTTGATCCCAATCCCTCCAAAGGCAATATCCACGCCACCTAGCTCATCAATGAGCAACTGAACCTTGGCAGGGTCATTGGGGTCGGGAAAAATACGTTGCCCTACGGGAACTGTCAGGTGTGCAGGTATCTTCGAATAGACATTGTGTTCCATGAATCCACGGAAGGAGAGCATATGATCAAGAGGAAGGTAGTGTTTCTCATCAGAAAGATACTCATCCATGTTGATGAAGTAGCAGGAGGCAAGGCTTACCTGCTCCTCAGTAACCAGACGGGTGAATATGGGATACTGACCGACAGGACCTACGGGAATAATGAAGACTGTCGGTTTTCCTTGCAAAGTATCAGCCTTGATGGCATCCACCATCTCCTTTGCGATCTCGTAGAATACCTCACCGCTATCGCCAAGCACCTTGATGTTGACTTTGTTCTTAGTAGTGAGTTCTGCTGCTTCCTTGTGAAAATAGCTATAGTCCATAGTGGTCTTCCTTATTTCCTGAATGAGATGAAACATAACTTCTAGAAAAATTAGGTAACGAAAACCTCTAACAATCTATTCCCTTGGTGATTTCCTTCGTCATGTCCAAT
>JAEINL010000153.1 GCA_016342655.1 Sphaerochaeta sp.
TGCATGCGGTAGTTTTAGATATGACCATTGTAATGCCAAATCCGCGATATTGCAAATTCAGGGGTCACATTCATATTAGCCGTTTGACATAGTTGGTGACCATCTTTGAGCTGCTTGTCATCGTGATTTCCCCAACGAAGGAATCTGCTTCCGGACAGTAAGTACAGAGGGAGTAGGAATCCTTGTGGACGTCAACGCCGATAGTGCGTATACTGGTTTTGTTCAACATGATGTGACCTCTCTTTTGCATGCGGTAATGCATGCGGTAGTTTTAGATATGACCATTGTAATGCCAAATCCGCGATATTGCAAATTCAGGGGTCACATTCATATTGTTTACCATGTTTCCATTACCGAGCGAGTGCTGGGAAAGCAAGGTGAGATACGTGAGCCCCTTGGGGCGGAAAAGGAGGCAACGCCTCCTCTTTCCAGGGCTTGCCCTGGGGTATTGATACCTTTCATTCCAAAAAGACGGGTTGCCAAGAGGGCAAACAGGCCCCCCCCCACAAACCTGATGATCAAGCCTCCAGCTATATGCTTGTAAATATCCCCCTTGGTACTTTTCAGCGATACCCCTATCATCGTTTAGGCACTGCATGAGACACATGATTCGAATCAACTGAAGTCCCATGTTTCCACGTAACTTCCCTGTACCTTATTCTACCTACAAAGTCTCTTTGTCTATGGGAATCTGATGGGGGACTTTCAGGCCCATCAGCTTGTAGATGTCATTTGCCTTCTTTACCGATTCCGGGGTCAGCAGGAAGTCCTCAAATACCTTGCACTTGTGGTTCCTCAGGTTGGTGAATACATCAATCGGGGAATAGGGGGTGCCTAGTATCTGCTTTTGAAGCATCTTTACGATGACTGCAGCGATGAAGCTCAGCATCAGATGACCCCGCAGAGTCTCCTCAGTCTGCACCCTGAGTGGAAGCATGTTGGTGTAGTTCTTGCAGATGTCGAAGACCTGCTCTATCTGTTGGCGGGTGTAGTAGGTGCCCAGAACCTTTTCCTTCTCTATGGGCCTTGAGGAGATGAGCATGAAGATGCCATGCTCGCTCATCGCCTCAAAGACATCATCGGCCTTCATTCCGGACCTCTCCGCCTTGTCAAAAAGCTTCGAGTTCTCGATGCTCTTCATCGCCAGGTCCCGGCAGAGATAGACATATGCCCTATGGCCTTCACCCATATCACAGTCAAGTCTCTTGATGTAGGCATATCTGGAATTATAAGAGACAAGGTTTTCCTTTGCCTCCAGGGTAGGGAGATGCTCTTTTAGCGCATTCTTATAGATCAGGCTGTTGGCCTTGAGCCTGGACAGGAAGGGAATGCCGTTCTCGTACAGTTCCTCTATGTTCTCCTTGGTGAGGTACCCGGCATCGAGGATTGCAAACTTAGTCTTGATCCCGTTGGCCTTCAGCTCAAGGATGGTCTTCGTCAGGGTGGTGACGTCAACGACGTTTCCGGGGCAGCAGCGCATGAACAGGGGAAGGTCCGTCTCCTGCTGCAGGACATAGATGAGCCTCATCTCGGCTCTAATCTTCCCGTTGTGGTTGCTGATGGCTGTAAGGGGGAAATGGATGCTGTTGGGCAGGCCTGTGCTGTCGATCAGGATATTGGTCCCCTCTTCCTTCCTGGCAAGGAGCTTCGTATATTCCCTGAAGAAGTCCCGATAGACACCCTCATCCCCTATGTAGATCAGCATATCACTGATTCTCTGGCTGCTGAGATTGGCATCAGGGTAGAGGATCCTCGCGTAGTTGCCGTCCCACCAGTCACCGGCATGGCAATTGGCAAGGTTGCAAAGGACATAGTACTGGACCATGGAGGTCACCGTATCAGGATTACCATAGCCAAGGGCCTTGATACAGGGCTCAAGGCCGTTCTTGCGGATGAAGGCATCAAGGAAGTAGGAGTCCCCGAAGTCGAGGATGAGCTTTTCCTTTGCATTCTTCCTTGCAGCCTTGGGGACGAAGGAAGGGTCGGCCTTGCCATAGGTGTCGGTAGTCACATCATAGGTGAAGATTCCCCTCTCCCTGTTCCGGAAGATCCCCCTCTTCTCATCAAGGACCCTTCCCAGGCTTTTCTGGCTACTGATTATCTTGTCCCCCTCCCTTCTGGAAGAGCAGACCTTAGCGTACTTCACACCGCCCTTGATGTCATATCCAAGGTACATACTGTTCAATGCCTCCTGCTGTAGTTAGAATTACATTCTAACTACATAGTAGCACGGAAAGCATCACTTCACAAGATATTTTGAACAAATATGGCTCAATCATAAACCTTGTGGGATTTTGTTAGTCTTAGGGTTCCTGACATAGGTTTTTCTGCTGGCATCAAAG
>JAEINL010000154.1 GCA_016342655.1 Sphaerochaeta sp.
TGTTGATCCAGTCTCGGGTTGCTCTTAAGACAAAGTCCCTTCCGCTTACCTATGACAATATCACTTCCCATTGAGGAGAAACATGGATTGCTTTTGATAGTAGCTTGACAAAGAGTGAACCACTCAATATAGTAAAAAACCGATTGGTAGCTAAGCAAACTAAAGATTGCGTGGCTTTAGCCATGGCTTGATTAGGAGAGATGTCCGAGCGGTCGAAGGAGGCAGTCTTGAAAACTGTTGGGGCGCAAGTCCCCGGGGGTTCGAATCCCTCTCTCTCCGCTCATTACTAGTTTTTGTAAGGTTATTTATAGATTATGTATTACTCTGGAGAGGTGCGAGAGCGGTCGAATCGGGCTCCCTGCTAAGGAGTTGACCTGGTAACGGGTCCGGGGGTTCGAATCCCCCCTTCTCCGAATCTGTTTTTTTTAGTTTACGAGACCATAGCTCAGCTGGATAGAGCATCAGTTTGCGGAACTGAGGGTCGAAGGTTCAAATCCTTTTGGTCTCATTGTTTTTTTACAGTCATTATCACACCGGGAGAGATGTCCGAGTGGTCGAAGGAGACGGACTCGAAATCCGTTGTACCGTTTACGGTACCGAGGGTTCGAATCCCTCTCTCTCCGATAGCTTGGATTATTTTATGGTGTCAGGTTGACAATCAGTTCGTTCGTTTGGAGAGGTGTCCGAGTGGTCGATGGTGCACGCTTGGAAAGCGTGTGTGCTGAAAGGCACCGGGGGTTCGAATCCCCCCTTCTCCGTTTTTTCCCAGCTGACAGATTCTGTGCTATGTGTATTCACCCAACCCCGTCAGGACCGGAAGGTAGCAGCGGTAAGTGAACTATGCATGAGACGCAGGCGATTTGTCGGCTGGGTTTTTATTTATTCCCCAACGAAGCGAGAGTAGCACAAGCATTACCAAGGTTCCATTACCGAGCGAGTGCCGGGAAAGCAAGGTAAGATACCCCGCCCCTTGGGGCGGAAAAGGAGGCAACGCCTCCTCTTTCCAGGGCTTGCCCTGGGGTATTGATACCTTTCATTGGCTTTGCTTCTTTTTCTTTTGCTGGTACATATGATGGTCAGCACCCATAATTAACCTATTCAAAGTAAAATCCTCAAAGATATCAGTACTCTCCACCCCTATGGTCACACTTACAGAATAGGGGAGTAGCACTTTCTGGGCATTACTTGTGAGATTGTGCTGAAATCGATCAGAGAGCAGGGGGACAAACCCTGACGGAGCGTCAAGGGCAAGTACGATAAACTCATCCCCTCCCCATCTTGAAATAATGTCTGTCTCCCTGAACGATTCATTGAGGGTGGTAGCTACCATCTTCAACACCATATCACCTTCATCATGGCCAAAGATATCATTAATGCTCTTAAAATCATCCACATCCATACTCAAGAGAACTGTCTCCGCATTGATACGCTTGGCATGCCTGAGTTCCTGCTCTGCCATGAGGCGGAAGCCTCTTCTGTTGTACAATCCGGTTAGTTCGTCTGTGATGGCAAGGTTATGCAACCGCTCTTCCAATCGCTTGAACTCACTAATGTCCCTAACAACTCCAAAACTTCCCTTAGGGCAGGTGTTGAGATTCTTGAGGGTAGGACGCGCCTCTGTCCAGACAAACGAACCGTCACTGCGCAAAAGTTGCACCTCGAGTCTGGCAGTACCAAATTTCTCTGGACAATGGCTATAGAATTCCCTAACTCTTTTTGCATTCTTACCATCAAGAAAATCATATAGAAACATTCCCATAACTTCCGCGGGGCTCTCATATCCCAAGAGATTGGACAGTCCTTGGTTGGCATACATAATCTTACCTTGCGGGTCAGCAAAATAGACACCATCGGCAAGGTTGGCAACTAGGTTTTCAAAATTAATCTGCAGGTCATGCTCGTGTGTCAAAACAGTATCCCTTCTTTTTATATGAAAAAACGCAAGGAAAACCAACATATTTCCTTACGACAATGTAACACTGTATATGAGTAGAAGATTCTAGCAGAATGTCACGCCATTTGGTTATTATAAACCATAGAGTCCTATGGGGCAATAAAAACCTTAATCATACACGGCAATTGCATAAAAATCAGCTTACCTCCAATTGAGCGCTAGGGGTAGTAATTTCTCTTTTTCTGAAACTGAAAAAAGTGTTGCCGTCTCTTGCATGTATGGTAAAATATTATAACATACAGATTCGCAAGGAGGCACCCATGTCAACGTATCCGAAATGGGTTGAGGACTGCAGGAGAAAAGGAACGGTAATACTTAGGAACGGAGAGGACTTCTTCCTGTACAGCACGGCATCCCACCGTGTCCCGGGAAAGAAGAACCCGCAGGT
>JAEINL010000155.1 GCA_016342655.1 Sphaerochaeta sp.
GCCATGAGGTCCTCTTATGGATTTATTATTACCTAGGATTGATAAGAGTTAAAGAGGGGTCGAATTTACGCTTACCCAAAGCCAATGAATCAAACAACAGGATCAGTGAATCAAACAACAGGACTATCCAAGAGCTGACCAGGCAAAATGCCGAGCGGTCCGAAAAAATCAATGAGCTCGTTGCCGTCGTCGCCTCAATGAGCGAACAGCTCAAGAGGATCAAGTCGGCAAATTCCAACGACAGTTCCAACAGCAGCATCCCCCCATCCGCCTCCAATCCTGCCAAAAGCACGGGGAACCTCACCCCCAAGAAGGAGAAGAGGAACTTCTCCCTTCGCAAGAAGAGCCAGGAGAAGCCGGGCAGGCTTCCCGGCCATGAGGGTAGCGGCATGAAGCTCAAGGAAGTCTCCGACCGATTTGTCGACCTGTTCCCCGAGGGGTGCTCAGGGTGTGCGAACCTTGCATCCTGCATGCAACACGGTAGGGTGTGTGACACCCGCTATACCAAGGATGTTGAATTCGTGGAGGTTCAGACAGAATACAAGAGCTGGCAGTTCGAATGCCCCAAAAAGGCAAACCAGGCAGTACAGGGCACTTTCCCCAGCGATGTCACCGGTTCCAAGCAGTATGGGGAGAGCATTAGGATCCTGGTGGTCCTGCTGAGGTTCATCGGTCTTGTCTCCTACAAGAGGATAGCCAAGCTCTGCTCTTCCCTTGGATTCGACTTCAGTACTGGCACCATCCACTCCATTTGCAAGGAGTATGCAGGGAAGTGCACGGATGTGAAATCCCTGATAGTCCTTCTGCTGCAATCCTCCGCTGTTCTGGGTCTGGATGAAGAAGGTAAAGCTTTACCTTCTTCATCTAATGTAAAGTCAACAAAATGTAAAGTTGCCTGAATATCTCCATTCCCAGGAAGGAGAAGAAGATATTCAGCTTTACCTTAGATTTTCAAACACATTCCTTTAACCATGCTGTCAGGTCTTCTTTATCCTTAGAAGATGTTTTATCTTCTGTAATAATATGTGCGGCCAGTTTCTCAATTGCTTTTCTCCTGACTTCAGGATTTGCTTTTGCATAAATCTCAGTTGTAGTCACTGATACATGCCCGAGCAAATCCCTTATGTATATGAGGTTAACACCAGCCTCCAATAGATGCATTGCCTTGCTATGCCTCAATGCATGAGGTGAAATGCCTTCAGGGAATAGGGTTGGTTCCAGTACTTTTGCTTTTTGGAAATATTTTTTCAGGATATATCCTATTCCCGCCCTTGTCAGAAAGATACCCTGCTTGTTGAAGAACAGACTATGGTTTGGGTCGTTCTTTATCCTTGGTGGTAAGGTCGCTATATATGCGTTTACGATATTAACTGTTTCCTGGGTTATGGGGACTTTACGTTCCTTCCTCCCCTTGCCAAACAGAGATATCACATTCGCATTCATCCAAAGGAAGCTGCCAATCTTCAGGTCGATTACCTCCTGCACCCTGGCTCCGGAGTCATAGGTCAGGCCAATGAGGGCCAGATCCTTCAATCCTTGTTTTGTACGCTGGTTGGGCATCTTCAACAAGAGCCTCAGCCCCTCTACAGTCAGATAGTTCACCGTTTTTTCAGCTGTTTTCTTGAACCTAATCTCAAGGATCTTGTTGCACACAGCCAAATGTTCAGGGCATCTGAACCGTACAAACTTTACAAACGAATGAATGGCAGACAATCTCTGGTTTCTTGTTGCTATGGAACATCCCCTTGTGTCTTCAACCCAGGTAAGGAACCCCTGTATGAATTCTATCGAAAAAGTATCCATAGTGATCTTGGCAATGGGTTTCTTTAGCTCATCTTCCTGAAATCGAAAAACCAATAAAAAAGTATCCCTATAATTTCCAATTGTCCTCTTGCTGAATCGTAAGCGTAAATTAAGTTCATATTTCAATAAAAATTGAATAATCATATTCTTCTTTCAAACATATGAGGAGTATATGATCAAGCAATATACCAAGGATTTTAAAACCAAGCATGGCAAAGAAGCCCTACGGTTGTCTGAATTACAAGAAATTTCAGTAGTAGGGTACGCCAGGAAACATGGAATACCTCATACCACATTGCACCAATGGGTGACCCAATGCAGAAAAGGTGCCTTTACTATAGAGAAAGAGCAATCTTTCGTAGCTCTCAAGCCGTCCAGGCCCATCATAAAACAGGAAGAGCATATAGTTATTGAACTAATCCGCTGCGCGGAAGCTTTTCACTCATAGTGCTCGTGAGTCCTACCCACCCTTGCAAGATCCTACC
>JAEINL010000156.1 GCA_016342655.1 Sphaerochaeta sp.
CTACAAGCTTTTCCAAGCTTGGTTGTGGAAGCAAGGGTGCTTCCACTCCATGCCACTTGTCGCCAGAATGTAACCAATCTATCAATCTCCTGCTAGCTAAAGTCAGGGGATATGGACTGGGGCCACCCTTGGCGCCAGAATCTACAAGCTTTTCCAAGCTTGGTTGTGGAAGCAAGGGTGCTTCCACTCCATGCCACTTGTTGCCAGAATGTAACAAATCTATCAATCTCCTGCTAGCTGAAGTCAGGGGATATGTACTGGGGCCACCCTTGGCGCCAGATTCTACAAGCTTTTCCAAGCTTGGTTGTGGAAGCGGGACGCTTCCACTCCATGCCACTTATCGCCAGAATGTTACCAAGCTGTCAATCTCCTGCTAGCTAAAGTCAGGGGATATGGACTGGGGCCACCCTTGGCGCCAGATTTCACCAAGCTTAGAAAAGCTTTGTTAATCTTAAAATCCCGAAGGGATGCCATATAATAGGCAGTGTTCGCAAGACCCTGTTCCGAGATCCCAACCAAAGATGAGCCCTGCAGGGGCGACATATATTCTTCTAATATTGTCCAAGCTTTCCAGCTTGGAGCGGGCGGGAACGCCCGCCTTCCGACCGGAAGCTGGACAATAGATGTTTTGCCCCCTACATTCGTGCTGATTTGTGTTCATTAGTGGATAAATTCTTCTTCTTTCTTATTGTCTACAAAGGTATCGCTTCCCTGGAGCTTAAGAGAATGGCTGGCATCTCCTATCTACAAAGATGTCGCTCCTCTGGAGCTAAACACCCCGTCATCTTCGATGCCACCCCTCTTGGAAACATTTGCTAGAGCAAATGAAGAGGGGATTTAAGACATACGGGCTCTAGCTCTGTTTCCTATTAAACATAATTATTCGTGTTTTATTTGTGTTCATTTGTGGCTAAACTCTTCTTCTTTCTTAAAACTCTGAGAAACTCCTCTTAACCTCTGTGTCCTCTGTGTTAAGGGTCTTCAGCATCTTCTTCTTTTCTGTGTTTTTCGGTGTTATCGGTGGCTAATTCTTCTTTCTTCTTCGTGTAATTCGTGAAATTAGTGGATAGATTCTCTCTCTTTTTTATTTTTGAACACCCCGTCATCGAACCATTTTTCATTTTTCACTCTTAATTTTTCATTCTTGCGAAGCAAGACTTAAACACCCCGTCATCTTCGATGCCACCCCTCTTGGAAACATTTGCTAGAGCAAATGAAGAGGGGACTTAAGACATACGTGCTCATACTCTGTGTCCATTTTAACAGGGTAATTCGTGGATGAAAATTCTCCCCGTCTCCCTTTCTCCCCGTCTCCCCGTCTTTTCGCGGATAGCGAAAATCTTCTTCTTTGTGTCTTTGTGGTAAAAATTCTTCCCATCTTTTTTCCTTGACGTAAAAAAAGCCTTTTTTAATGATGCAGTTAGTGAAATATCGCAATATCTTAGGTATAAACCCAAATAATGCAGTAGACCTTTGCGAATAGCACTATATTCTTTTGCAAAAGTAAGCTCCATAATTTTCAGGAATATATATATTATATGCCTTCAAATTCTGTAACTTATTTTGCTAAAAGAATCTAGCACTCTTCATCAAAGTTCTACTGCACCATTCGGGTTTAAATTGAAAAAAAATCAAAGATTTAAATCAATATTATCGCCACTGTAGGGCTCATCTTTAGTTGGGAACTCGGTACAGTGTCTTCGAACACTGCCTATTATATTATCATCCCTTCGGGATTTAATACTAACAAGCTTACAGCTTGGGGCGGAGAGAATCTCCACCGTCCGACAGAAGAGGCTTTGTTACCAATAAACAATCATTATAAAATGTCAAGAAAACCTTAAGATGGGCAATATTATTGACTTCTTTAACCCGAATGGTGCAGTAGAGCTTTAGTAATACTTCGCTAAAGCTACGTATCACAGGCGAAGAGTGCAGATTCTTTTAGCAAAATAAGTTACAGAATTTGAAGGCATATAATATATATATTCCTGAAAATTATGTAGCTTACTTTTGCAAAAGAAGATAGTGCTATTCGCAAAGGTCTACTGCATTATTTGGGTTAAAACGAATTACACGAATTAAATAGGCTCTTTCTCAAGTAGAGTGGGTAACAAAAAAATCAAGCTTCTCCTTATACGAAACACTGTTCATTCTTCCAGTTCCAGAGGAGCAACACCTCTGTAGATAGGAGATGTAAGCCTCTTCTGTCGGACCGCGGGCAACTTGCCCGCACCAAGCTTTTCAAGCTTGGACTATATTAGCTGCAG
>JAEINL010000038.1 GCA_016342655.1 Sphaerochaeta sp.
CATATACTCCTCCTATGTTTGGAAGAAGAATATGATTATTCAATTTTTATTGAAATATGAACTTAATTTACGCTTACCCTCTGCAAAACCAGCAAAGCGTGTCAGTTTAAGTTCTGTCTTGTCATCTAGGATTACCGTTCCCGTAAAATATCCGAATACCTGGTGCTGAATTGACTTTACCAAGAGTAGATTCGTTGTTGAAGAGCGGTCTACTGCCGGTTCAAAATCCAGGTTTACACGGTTGTCGCTTGAGCTTACCTTCCAGGGGAACAGATACCCCTCTTCAGGGATATGAAAGGTGATTGTTTCAAGCTTGTGGATCACCCCATTATAGAAGAGGGCATTTTCACTTGCAGGACTCCGGTCAGAAAACCCATAGCCCAGGTTGAAGCCAAAGGGGATATTATCGAGCAGACCAGAGGCTGAGCTCCAGTACCATCGGTTCTGGTATGTCCATCGCCCGCGTCCCCAATCAAGGACTCCCCAAGTTTCTCCTAAGAGCAGGCTCTTCTTGTCCAGACCTCGTCTGATAGACCCCTCTACCGGCATGCAGTTGACCTTCTCGTTCAGATAAAAGGCTTTGCGGTTTTCTTTCCAGCTGGTTGCAATGTTTATGCTCTCCATCGCAGGATTTTGGGTAAGGGTGACATTAGCGTCAAGACCGACCCTTCCATCAGGAAGCTCCATAGAAGGGCAAGCGAACATAAGGTGGCGCTTATCCCCTCTTTTGATGAATGCAATGCGAAGGTCCTTATTCGCCCAAGAAATCTGGCTGTTCTCTGTTGAGGACGGGCTCAGGCCCAGCTTTCCCATGGGAAAGACCTTGATCGCATCCTTTTGCACACAAGCCTTCCTGGAAAAATCAATGTAGGCTATTGCCAGAAGAGCAGCATATCCCAGATCACTGAAGGTGACGGTAAGGGCAAACCCTTCTTCCTGATTGATCAGGGCGTAATAGTCCCACTCTTTAATTGCAAGCTTTGAGCCCTTGACATCCTCGCGTTTGTACTGCCATAGGGGTTTTCTTGCCCACCCCTCTTCTGTGATATGCCCTTTCTTATCCAAGAGGGCTCTGGCTTCTGTTATTTCATGTTGCATGCAAACCTCCTCAGGCAGAGTTTTTAGATACCCCACTCATCTACAGTATAGGTCCTTACCACAAACTTTGTTGGATTATTCTTTGGTAAGGTGAGGGTTTTTCCTTTTGCAGGGCTATACCCTCCCTAAGCCCATGGAAGTCGTTGAGGTGGTCGTGTCCACAGAAAATGGCTATGGTCATGTTGGTATTGACCATCGGTTGAAAAAAACCGCAATTTTTCCAAGGGGTGTTCGATGAAGAAGGTGAAGGCAATAAAAAAGCTGGCATAAGCCAGCTTTTTTATAGAGAAGTTTTTTCTTATCAGCCTTGGCCCAGTATTGTGGAGAAGAAGGTCCCAAGGAAGTTGTCCTGGAATTGGTCTGAAGTGTAGAGAGCTTTGGAGAAATCCTGCTGGTTCTGTGAGCCGCTGAGATAGTTGTAGAACATCTGGATGTAACTACCCATACCCTCATCTGCAATCTCTTCAACTGCCTGTACGACTAGGTATGAAGTATTGCTCTTGATGGGCTCGAGAATGGTTCCTAGCTCAGCAGTATAGAGCTTCTTTCCCAACTCTTCTGTGGAAACAGCATTAGCAAGCTTACCCTGGGGGTCAGTGTTGCTGAAGTTGTTCATGTAGGTGGACTGTGCAATGTTGTAAGGTGTTGCTGCTACGTTGACCAAGTTCAGTTCTGCTTTTTCAGCAGCACTGGCAAAGTCATCCTTGGCATCAAGGACAAAGTCATTGGCAAACGCGAGCAGATAGTCATCCACTATAGAATCATCGCTGGAGGCTAGGTATGCCTTGACAGTTGAGAGCAGGGCAGGGGATGCATAGTCTGCCTCAAGGGGAGTGGAGTCAAGGCGATAGATTGACCAAGCTCCGGGTCCTTCGAGAGGTCCGACAAAATCACCGCTCTTTGCCGTCAGCAGCTTTGTGGCATCTTCAGGGTTCTTGAAATTTGTGACAAGACCAAAGTAGTATACCGTCCCGACCTTGCCTTCGTTAGCCGAATAGTTGTCTTTGCTGGAGGAGAGAGCAACCTCTTCAAAGGTCTTCTCACCGTTTGCAATTGCAGAGGAGAGAGTCTTTGCTTCGTCCTCAGTTTCAACACTGATGATGCTCAGATCCATACTGTAGAACAACTGCTTGTTCTGCAGAGCATAGGCACTCGCCTTTTCGTTAGGATACAGTGATGCATTGATGTCAACATAGTTGAAAGAACGACCTTCAGAAGACATTTTTGCTACATAATCAGCCTCAGAGGAGGAAGACAGAGCACTACCCATGTCATCTATTACTATCTGGTAAGGGACAGACCTGCGAATGGACTTCTCAACAGAAGCCTTGCTTTCAGAGGTGGCCTTCTGGTAGAGCTCAACATCGAACTTGCCGTCCTTGTTGTATGCACCACCGTTGATGATAGCTCTGTTGACCACTTCATCTGCAGCAATGATACCTGCTTTGGAAGCAAGTTGGTTAACTGCTGTAAAGAGGACAGTGCTGTCATATGCACTTTTCCAGACTTGGTAGAGAGTCTGGGTGGCATTGTCACCGGTGTTCTTGTACTGGCCTCCAAAGTTCTGCACCTGGTCGTAGAAATAGTTACCATATGCGTATTTGATGTCTTCCTTGCCGTATTTACCAAAAACAATGCCATCGGCATTGTTTGGGCCAACAAAAGCTTGGATGGCAGGTGCCAAAACAAAGGAAACAGCGATGAGTAATAGGACGATCATACCAAAAACCCAACCTGGGGTTATGTGACTTTTCGGCTTTACAGCAACAACTTTCTGCTCTTTCTCGGTGGTGCCGTTCTTCTTGCCTTTCTTGAAGTCGAGTGCTTTTGCCTCTCCTTCGCCTTTCTTTACATCTGTTTTGTCGTTTGAAGACATCATAAACCTCTTTGTTGCCAAGCATTTTCCGCTTTTGCGGACATTCTTATGAAAAATACCATTAAGCCTACACACTGTCAATGAAATGATGCGGAAAAGGGACAGAAGTGAATTTGCCTCTTATTGACAATAAGGGGAGCAACAGCTATATTTTACCCCGGCTCAAAAGGCTGACGGGTAGTAGCGCAGGGGCTAGCGCACCTGGTTCGGGACCAGGGGGTCGGAGGTTCAAATCCTCTCTGCCCGACAATACAAAAAAACTCTCCATAGTTGCAAGATATATGTGGAGAGTTTTTTGTGGCCTTCTCACTTGCTTCGGTTTCTCTCATGTTCCTTTCAGATGGTACGTAGGGGGGGATCTCAAATACCTAGTGCCTGTCACTTCCCTTTGGTTTCGTTTTCGCACTCTTTCTGTAGAGTCGTATCGGAGGCCCTGTTCTTTACCCCATACGAGAAATACAGGATGTGTCCAAGCCACACGATAGCCAGGACAACCTGTCCAAGTCGAATCTGGTGCATCATGATAAAACCAAACACCATCACCAACGTGACTGTACTCATGACCCGTATATTATTGCCTCTTGTTATGCCTTGCTTGTGTACATAGCTTTCAAGATTGTTTTTGTAGAGCTTGGTGCTTCTGAACCACCTGTCAAGCTTTGCAGAACCCTTGCCAAAGCTGATGAAGGCGAGCAATAGGAAGGGGAAAGAAGGAAGTAGTGGTACTACAGCTCCAAAAGCCCCTAGGGCAAGGCCTACAAACCCCAAACAAAGATAGACATATTTCATGCGTTCCCCTTTACTGATGGTAGGAATGCCTAGCAAGGGAATCCTCCTATCCCACTTCCACGCCTGTCAAGGACAGGAAGGGATTAGGGATAGGGGGATGAGTTCTGCCTCAGAGCTCTGACTTGCTCATTTCTATCAGTCCTTTGAGCTTCTCTCGGTCTGAACCCTCAGCATTTTCTCTTGCCTTTGTGGCTAAGGTGGTCGATAGTAGTAAGCAGGACAATTCTCCTGAACGAATACTAAAATAAACACCAATAGAGAGGCCTTCCCTATGTCTTTTACCCTACCAGAGTATCATGCACCTGATTTCTCCCTTGCTATATTTGCACAGAGCCCTGATGTATCCCTGCAGAAGGCTGAAAGGGATGGGGTGGCACCTAAGGGGTTCCACAGCACATCGATGTTTCCCGAATATTACAAGGTGGGGGGCTCCTGGCTTTTAGCCGAGGAAAGCCGTATGGACTGCCTTGTTGTCCTTGATGAAGAGGGCTCGCTGCAGGTTGTCGAAGGACGGCGGGTCAAGAAAGGCGACCGGGTTGTGCTAGGGAGGACCGAACGTGGGGAAGAGGGGATTTATGTCCATGCCACAGGCTTCATTCCCCCAGAGGATTCTCATAATGATAAGTTTGTCTTCCGTGCAGGCAGGTCTCGGGAGACTGCCTTCTCCAGGGACTACGATAAGCTGTATGAACTGCTTGAATATGAGAAGGAGCAAGGAACCATTGTCTTTGTGCTTGGTCCTGCTGTAGCTTTTGACAACGATTCGAGAAGGGCAATGCAGTTGCTTATTGAAAAAGGCTACATAGACGGTATTCTAGCAGGGAACGCCCTTGCCACCCATGACCTTGAAGCTGGGTATTTCAAAACAGCCCTAGGTCAGAATATCTATACTCAGGAGAGTATGCCCAATGGGCACTATAACCACCTTGATGTCCTGAATATGGTGCGCAGCTGCGGCTCTATGGAAACATTCATTGAGCAGGAGCAGATCAAGGATGGAATAGTCTATGCTATGCTGAAACAGAAGAAGCCTCTGGTCCTTGGAGGTTCCATTCGTGATGACGGGCCGATGCCAGAGGTGTATGCCAATGTCTATGCAGCACAGGATGCCATGAGGGCCGTCATCCGCAAGGCAACTACGGTGATAAGTCTTGCAACGCAGCTACACTCCATTGCAACAGGGAATATGACTCCTTCCTTTAGGGTTGTCGAGGGAAAGGTACGCCCTGTATTCATATACAGTGTCGATATCTCAGAGTTTGCAGTGAACAAGCTCAGGGATAGGGGGAGCCTCAGTGCAACTGGAATCGTAACCAATGTGCAGGACTTCATTGTCAACGTCGCCAAGGGGTTGAACGTAGGAAAACTATAGAAGGTTTGAGCCTTGTCCGAGAAATAGGTTGGTTTTAGGGTCTCGTCCAGATCTTATTCGGACCAGTATTGCGACCATACTAGCAGGTGTCTGCCTAGTCTATGGGGGGTAACCTACACCATGTGTTGGGTACACTTGGTGTTTTCAGTAACACACAGGCTCTCTCTAAATTCTCTCTCCATTACCCCTTCTTCTCTCTTTTCGTTTGGTGTACAGTGGGTGTATCAGTCTTTCACAGGAGCCTTTATGCAGTACTCTCTTCTTGCCCTCGATCTCGATGGCACCCTTACCAACAGCCAGAAACAAGTAACGTTGCGATCTAGGGCGGCCATTGACGCAGCTTTGGATTTGGGTGTCTGCGTAATCCTTGCCAGCGGGCGCCCAGTATTGGGAATTGCCCCCCTTGCGCACTCTCTTGGCTTGTTCGGCCGTAACGCCTACATGCTGGCCTACAATGGAGCCCAACTGATAAGCTGTGAAACCAATACAGTCGTATGGGAGCGGACAGTAGGTCTTGATGCTATCGAGTGTGTATTCTCCTTTGCTAAGGCTAAAGGTCTCGCTTCCCTTTGTTATGATGGGGAAGGTGTCATCACCGAAATGCCTGATGATCCCTATGTGCATAAGGAAGCCTACAACAATGGGATTCCCATCAGGGGTGTGGATACCCTGTTTTCCTTGGTGAAGAAAGCCCAGCCCAAGGTCATGATCGTGGGAGAGCCTTCCCTGCTTATCCCTGCACGCAGTGAGTTGCAGCTCCTGCTTGGCGACAGTGCAGACGCTTCCTTCAGCGAGCCCTGCTTCATGGAGATAACAGCCAAGGGGGTGCAGAAGGCGGCTTCGTTGGATGTCCTGCTCTCCCTTTTGGGAAAGGACCGCCAATCGCTTATGGTTGTCGGTGATGGTCTCAATGACATTCCCATGTTGGCCATTGCAGGGCTTGCAGTGGCTATGGGAAACTCCTCTTTGGAGGTGAAAGGGCACTCTCATGTGGTGACCGCCTCCAATGATGATGATGGTGTTGCCCTAGCCATTGAAAGGCATATTCTGGGAAGAGTGTAGGCCCTTGTCGGGCTTTTTGCGTCTAGAGGGTTCCCACTGCCCATACATGAATTTTCGCCATATGCTTGAGGGAAAACTGGCTCATGCTCTAATTTTTCCAAAGAACAAACATGCAAATGCCAATTCTTGTGGTACAATGCGTCGTATGCATCATGGTACCTATTTTAAGGAGGAATACATGAAGAAAGTATTAGTTCTCTTGATGGTGTTGCTTGTAGCAACCTCAATGTTTGCACAGGGATCCAAAGAGGCCCCATCTGATGTCAGCGGTAAACCGACCATCCGTCTTCTTACCGATGCCACAGGAATTGACGACAAGTCCTTTAACGCAGCTGCCTGGAAGGGCATTGTAGCATTCTACGGCGATACAGTGGAAAAATCCAGCAAACGTGGTCAGCTCTACGATGTGGTGACCGCCCAGACCCAGGATATGTACATTCCTAACCTGCGCCAAGCTGCAGACGAAGGCTATGACATCATTATGGTCACCGGTTTTACCTGGGCTGACGCCCTTGGTGAAGTTGCCCCACAATATCCTGATCAGCAGTTCGTCATTGTTGACGTTAACTGGGTGGGCCAACCCAACGTACAGGAGTTCATCTACAGTGAAGAGGAAGGCTCCTATCTTGTCGGACTGGTTGCAGCCTTGCAGGCCAAAGAGGATGGCATAAGCAATCCTAAGTTTGGTTTTATCGGCGGAGTTCCAGGAAGCACTATCACCAAGTTTGAGATGGGCTATGTGCAGGGAATCCTCTCTGTATTCCCGAATGCCACCATTGTTGACTACTATGCCAATGACTGGGGCAAGCCAGAACTGGCAAAAGCCCAGGCAAAGAACTGGTTTGACAATGGTGTCTACTGTATTTTCAGTGCTGCAGGCGGAACAGGCAATGGAACCATTGCACAGGCCAAGGAGTACAGGATGAAGGGCGCGAACGTATGGGCTATCGGCGTAGATAGCGACCAGTTCTCTGATGGGCTCTATACCGATACCAAGAGTGCTGTCCTCACCTCCATGCTCAAGCGCGTTGAGAACTCCTCCTTGAAGGTTCTCAAGGAAGCTGAAGACAAGACCTTCACCGGTGGTGTAGTAGAGATGCGCATGGTAGATGGTGGTGTCGGATACTCCCAGGCTAATCCTGAGCTCTCCAAGACTGTCATACAGAAGGTTGAAGCCGCTAAGGCTGATGTCATCTCCGGAAAGATCAAGCTGTACAAGACCTATAAGGACGCACTTGCACAGGGTGCTGCTCCTAAGGGCCTTTCTGCTCTTGATGACTAACCGTTGCGAGGCCGGCAGATATCTGCCGGCTCTCTTCCTGTTCATTACCGAGCGAGGGCTGGGAAAGCAAGGTGAGATACGTGAGCCCCTTGGCTCGGAAAAGGAGGCAACGCCTCCTGGATCCAGGGCTTGCCCTGGGGTATTGATACCTTTCCTTGGAAACAGTGAACAGAGAGAGAGCTTGTAAGGAGCTGAGGGTGAGTGAGTATGCGATTGAGATGGTGGGTATCACCAAGACATTTCCAGGAGTTGTTGCCAACGACAGGGTAACCCTGCAGGTTCGGGAAAAAGAGATACATGCTCTTCTTGGTGAGAATGGTGCGGGTAAATCAACTCTGATGTCCATTCTCTTTGGAGCCTATAGCGCTGACAGCGGAACCATCTCCATCCATGGAAAACAGATGGAGATTAAGAATCCCAATATGGCTACAGTGTTGGGGATCGGGATGGTACACCAGCATTTCAAGCTGGTGCAGAACTATACAGTGACAGAAAATATTGTCTTGGGTATGGAACCTACCAAGCTAGGGGGTATCCTTGACTTGGCTAGTGCAAGCAAACGAGTCTCTGCTCTTAGTGCCAAATACGGCCTTGCTGTTGACCCCACTTCCATCATTGAGGAAATCTCTGTGGGGCAACAGCAGCGGGTGGAGATACTCAAGACACTCTACCGCAATGCGAACATCATCATATTTGACGAGCCTACCGCAGTTCTGACCCCCCAGGAGGTTGACGAACTGATGGATATCCTCAGGCTGTTGCGTGAGGAGGGCAAGACCATCATCCTCATTACCCATAAGCTCAAGGAGATCAAGGACGTTGCCGACAGGTGCACCGTACTCAGGCGTGGCAAGTACATAGGGACTGTGGATGTTGCCACTGTCAGCGAACAGGACCTTGCAGAGATGATGGTTGGGCGTGCAGTGAAGTTTGAGATTGACAAGCCTGAGATGCAGGCCAAGGACGTCGTCCTTGCAATGCAGGGTGTAAGTGTCAACAACGCATCAGGCCTTGAGAAGGTCAAGAACCTGAGCCTGGATGTTTGTGCTGGTGAGATAGTCGGTATCGCAGGGGTTGATGGCAACGGGCAGACAGAGCTGCTTGAGGCAATTATCGGCCTGAGCCCTGTCAGCAAGGGTTCGATATTCCTCGATGGCGAGGATATAACGGGCCTGACCATCAGGGAGCGCATCGAACGGGGTTTGGGATACATCCCTGAGGACAGGCACAAGTATGGGCTTGTCGGACAGTTCTCCATCTATGAGAACTGTGCATTGAAGAACTACTACCAGGACCTGTATAAGAACAAGTATGGTCTGTTGAACTTCTCCAAGATGCACTCTGATGCAGAGGTGCTCATTGAAGAGTTTGACATACGTGCAGGAGAAGGTGCCCTTACCCCTGCTTCCTCCCTCTCCGGAGGTAATCAGCAGAAGGTCATCGTAGCACGGGAGATAGCCCTTTCACCGAAGGTGTTGGTTGTCGCACAGCCGACACGAGGCTTGGATGTGGGGGCCATAGAGTACATTCGCAAACGTATCATAGAGGAGAGGGGAAAGGGCAGGGCTATCCTGCTGGTATCCTTCGAGCTGGATGAGATCATGAACCTCTGTGACCGTATAGCCACCATCAGCAAAGGGAGTATCGTAGCGGTGAACAAGCAACATGAGGTTACAGAGCGGGAAATCGGTATGATGATGGCAGGCTCGAAGAAAGAGGAGGCCATGATTTGATGCATACAAAGCACAAGCAGGGGCTTCTGCAGTCTGATGGGGCTGTCTCTGTCCTGGTTGTCCTCTTGGGATTCCTATGCGGTACAATTCTCATAGCCATGGTGGGAAAGAATCCTTTGAATATGTACAAGGCAATCTTCCAATCGCTCTCTGGATACAACATAGACAATGGCAAGATGAATGTCCGCTATATTGGTGAGACGCTCAACTATTCGGTTCCCTTCATCCTGTGTGGCCTTTCCATGGCATTCGCCAACCGTGTAGGCTTGTTCAACATCGGAGGAGAAGGTCAGTACATCATGGGCCTGACTATGGCACAGACTATTGCCCTGCTAGGGCCGGCCATTCCCTACTTTCACTGGATGCTTGCAATTCTGGGAGCCGTGATTATCGGCTCCTTGTGGGGTGGTATTGTCGGGGTGCTCAAGGCGAAGTATGAGGTTTCGGAGGTTGTCTCCACCATCATGCTCAACTACATCGCACTCTACCTCTCCAGGATCATCTGTCTGCAGCTTCCAGGGGCGACCACCTACAAGACAGCAACCTTTCCCGAGACAGCCCTGATAGGAAACAGCTTCTTTCAGAAGATTACGAACAACTCCATGTTGAACAACGGAATCTTCATGATGATCATTGCTGTCGTGCTTTATTGGTTTGTCATGGAAAAGACCAGCCTTGGCTATGGTATGCGTGCAACAGGCTTCAATAAGGAGGCAGCACGAGCCAGTGGCATTCCTGTAGTGAAGAGCATTGCCCTTTCAATGGCCATAAGCGGTGCCTTCGCCGGTCTTGCCGGGGGTATCGTAGCCCTTGGTTCCTTCAAGTATGGAAGGGTGCTCTCCGGTATGGACAACTATGGCTTTGAAGGTATCGCAGTTGCCCTGGTCGGTAACTCCACTGCCTTGGGTACCATGCTTGCAGGATTTCTCTTCGGCATGCTTAAGAATGCTCAGGCCCTGATGCAAAGCAAACAGATTCCCAAGGAGATTACCTTCATTATCCAGGGCCTCATTGTCATTTTCATCGCCTTGCGTTCCGCCTTGAAACTCTATCGTGAGTATTTGGACAAGCGCTCACTACAGAAGGAGGTAGGGGTAAAATGAGTATGATACTTGGAATGTTCCCTTCAATCCTTATGATAGTGGCCCCCATCCTCATCACTGCCATCGGAGGTATGATCTGTGAGAAATCGGGTGTCGTCAACATCGCCCTCGAAGGCCTTATGGCCATCGGGGCCTGTACAGCAGCCTCAGCTCACGTTCTGATGGAGAGTGCGGGAGTTCCCCACCACATCTCTATCATCCTTGCCCTGATCTCCGGCGCCTTCGCCGGTGGGGCCTTCTCCCTGATCCATGCTGTGGCATCGATCAACCTCAATGCGGACCAGACCATCAGCGGTACCGGTATCAACCTGCTCTCCAGCGGTGTGACAATCTTTGCCTCGCAGATTCTTTTCTCTGCAGACCGGACCAAGGAGTTCAGGATGGGGATGCAGACTGACTTTCTGGGCATCTACCCCACAGCCTATATCGCCATCGCTGTGGTGATCCTCTCCTGGTTCATGCTCTACAAGCTGCCCTTTGGTATGCACTTGCGATCGTGTGGCGAGCATCCTAGTGCAGCAGAGAGTGTGGGCATAAATGTCAAGAGGATGCGGTACTTTGCAGTCCTCTCCAGTGGTATCCTCGCAGGTCTTGCAGGGGGATGTGTGGTATTGACGCAGACCATCCAATACACCTCCAATACCATCAACGGACGGGGCTTTATTGCCCTTGCTGCGGTCTCTTTTGGTCGATGGAGACCTCTTGGGGTATTGGGAGCTGCCTTCCTTTTTGGAGCTGCCCAGGCCTTTGCCATCATAGCGAACAACATCCCTGCCTTGCGTGTCCTGCCTACCGAGGTATTCAATATCCTGCCCTATGTGACCACCCTGGTTGCACTGGTGCTGTTCAGCGGCAAGAACTACGCACCTCGTGCTGCAGGAAAACCGTATGAGAAGGGGGCCTCCTGATGACACCCCACAACAGGGCAAAAAAAGGTGATATCGCCCCTATCGTACTAGCCCCTGGAGACCCTCTGCGTGCAAAGCTGGTAGCAGAGAAGTTCCTCACCGATGCTCGCCTGGTTACTGATGTGCGTAATGTCCTCGGGTATACAGGGCTGTATAGGGGAAAAGAGGTGAGTGTCCTCTCTACAGGCATGGGTGGCCCTTCTGTAGGAATCTATAGTTATGAACTGTTCACTGAGTATGATGTTGAGGCAATCATCCGTATCGGAACCTGTGGAGGCTTACAATCAAAGATATCGGTCGGCTCCCTGGTGTTTGCCATGACGGCGAGCACCGACTCTGCCTGGGCTCACCAGTATAACCTGAAAGGAACCCTCAGCCCCTGTTGTGATGCCTCCTTACTGCTAGAGGCAGTGGATCAAGCAAAAAGGTTGGGGTATGAGCAGCATATGGGAATGGTCTTTTCCAGTGACCTGTTCTCCTCCTACAACGCCTTGGGCGAAGATAGTTGGAAAGCCTGGGCCCGTATGGGAGCCCTTGCCCAGGATATGGAGAGCTATGCACTCTATGCAACGGCGGCATGGTGTGGTAAGCGAGCCCTCTCTATCCTGACCATGACAGACAGCTGTGTGACACAGGAAGGTCTCTCTGACGACAAAAGAATGACTGCCCTCTATCCGATGCTGTCGGTGGCGTTAGGCACTGCTTGGGAGGCCCTATGACCTTTCTCGAGGCGATGCAGAGCCGCTTTGCCTGCAAGCTTTACTCTGATGAGAAAATAGCAGAAAAGGACCTTCTCACCATATTGGAATATGGTCGGTTGACACCGACCTCCTTTGGTCTGGAGCTCTGGTCCTTTCATGTGGTGGAGAATCCCTCTTTGCGAAAGAGCCTTTACACTGCCTGCTTTGGGCAGGAGTCTGTCCTGAGTGCCCCCCTTAGCATCATCA
Organism: Sphaerochaeta sp.; assembly: GCA_016342655.1. Classification (GTDB taxonomy): domain Bacteria; phylum Spirochaetota; class Spirochaetia; order Sphaerochaetales; family Sphaerochaetaceae; genus Sphaerochaeta. The sequence continues at coordinate 12,171 of JAEINL010000038.1, forward strand.
CCCTAGGCAGGACCTGTCCCTATCTGGATCCTGATGGCCCTCTGGTACAAGAGCGCGGCTCACGCTTTCCAGGCTCGCTTTCTGATTTTGTGGAGGACTACCGTCCGTATTATGATTTTCTCAGGGGAAAGGGCTGTCTGGAAAGCTGGTCACGCAGTCAGGGCTATCTGGCAGTTGCCAATATGATGACAGGAGCTGCCGATCTGGGGATCCAGAGCTGTGCCATCGAAGGGTTTGATGAGGATTTGGTACTTGCTCTTCTCGGTCTGGACCGTGAAGACTGGACAGTCTCCATGGTCATTCCCTTTGGCTATCCTGGTGAGATCGCCCGCCCAAAGATCAGGGCGAGCCTGGAGGAACTGGTAGTTCGGCACTAGGAGAAGAGGTCAGTCTAGGGCGAGAAGAGCCTGGTCGATGAGTGACCAGAAATGGGTGGTGTCTGCCCCCTTGGCAACGAGGACCCCACCTTCCTTACAAGGCTTGCCCCTGAGAGTTTTTCCGTACGTAGCCTGGTCTTCAAGTTCTACAGAGACCCCATGCCGTTCATAGGTAAAAGGCTTGGGATCAATCAGGTATGCAATGCAGAGAGGGTCATGCATGGCAGGGTACCCGACTCCCTTCTTTTGGTAGTTCGCCATATAGGTATCCATGCAAGAGCAGAACAGCTTTGCGCTTTCCCCTCCGAAGGTCTTGTAGCGTGCCAAGGCATCTGGGGAGAGGGTGACCTTTGTGGTGCAATCCAGGGGGAACATCACCAAGGGGGCTCCACTGGAGAATACAATCTGGGCGGCTTCCGGGTCGGCATAGGTGTTGAACTCAGCTTCAGGGGTAACATTGCCACCTACAAACGATCCTCCCATCAGGACAATTTGTTTTACCACTCTGATAATCCTGGGTTCTTGTTGCATGGCAAGGGCTATGTCGGTCAATGGCCCTACAGGTACCAGCGTAATCTCACCTGGATTGTTCATGATGGTGTCGATGATGAACTGGATGCCGCTTCCTTTCTGCACCTGTTGGTGCCTTCTCTGTTGGAAGACAGGCCCATCGAGCCCACTTACCCCATGAAAATCCCCTGCATGGACACGTTCCCGCTTTAGGGGTTTTGACGATCCTGCAAAGACAGGGGCGACGATTCCCACCACTTCGCAGACATTGAGCGTGTTCTCCAGCGTCCTTTCCAGCCCTACGTTTCCTGCAGTGGCAACCAGACCTTCCAGGTGTATGGCCTCTGAGCCGGCTGCGAGGATGATGGCCACTGCATCATCGAGGCCCGTATCAACATCAAGGATGATTCTTTGCATATAGTATTCCTTCATTTGCTTGGTTAGCATGATATTCAGGACAACGGCAACTACAGTTACAATGCCCCCCGGTGATTGCCCGAAGATTACCTGGAACCACTGCTAATAGTCTTACGATAGAGATATTCCTGTAGTTCACTTCCCAGACACTACCAGATTCATCCCTATCATTGGCCTTTTATTTCTGGAAACCTGTGCTCAGATGGTAGCATACCAGCCAAAGGGTATAAAGGGCCTTCGCAAAATTAGCTTGGAAAGATTGCGTAGGGAGATACTCCTGTTCCTGAATTCTGGTAGGAAATTAGGGGCGATTTGTGTTAGTATCTAAGGTATGAAAATCATACAAATAGCAGTTGGAAAGAAACAGGGGCGCCTTACAGGCTACCTGCAGGATTTTACCCAGGATGGGGGGATACGGAATATCAGGCCTTCGGTGGTGATCTGCCCCGGAGGAGCCTATCGTTTTCGTTCAGAAAGGGAGAGAGACCCTGTGGCCCTTCACTTCCTCTCGATGAGCTACAATGTTTTCATACTGGATTATTCGGTACAGGAGGAGGCTTCCTCGCTGAACCCACTCATAGAGGCAAGTGATGCCATCATCAAGATCCGAGAACATGCCAAGCAGTGGATGTGCGACCCCCATGCCATAGCCATTATGGGCTTCAGTGCAGGCGGCCATGTTGCCGCCTCTTTGGCAACCCTGCATGACCACCCAAGGTTGCTTTCTGTCTTTGATACGAAAGGAGGGCTTAACCGCCCCGATGCTGCAGTGCTCTGCTATCCTGTCATATCGACAAAGAGCAGTATTGGTCACAAGGAGAGCTCGGACTGGGTAAGTGGGATGCATGAAGAGGACCGCAAGCTGTTCAGCCTGGAAGACCAGGTAACTGCTTCGACTGTTCCCTGCTTTATCTGGCATACCGTCACAGATGCCACTGTACCAGTGGAGAACAGCATGCACTTTGCCTCTGAGCTGAAGGCAAAGGATATTCCCTTCGCCCTGCATCTCTTTGGTGATGGCACCCATGGCCTTTCGATGTGTACCCATGAAGTAGGGACTCCCAACTTGGCATGTCAGGCTTGGGTCGGACTCTGTTCCACCTGGCTCAACGATAGGTTTGAGCACGACCTATAGTGTCGTGACGATCCCCTCGGCAGAGCGGATGCCACTTGCCCAAGCACCGGTTATACCACGGCTGGTACCTGCCCCATCGCCTGCAAACCATACATCCTCGGTGACACGGAAACGTTCATCAATGTAGGTCGGTTTGTTGGCATATAGCTTGATCTCAGGGTAGTACATGATGGTAGAGGGGTGAAGGACTCCCGGCACGATAGTGTCGAGGTTCTTCATTGCCCGCCAGATGGATCGCAGTATCTTTGCCGGGATTGCAAGGGAGATGTCTCCAGGGCAACAGGTTTTCAGCGAAGGCTCAAAATCATAGAGATCACCGCTGAAGCTGTCTTCCTTGCTTCTGGATCCTAGGCGGAAGTCCCCTACACGCTGCATCAGAGGCTTGCCGCCTCCCATCAGGGCCGCCTGCAAGCCGAGGTTCTCGGCAAAAGCCTGCCCGCTTGCCAGGGGTTCTGTGAAGCGCACCGTCTTGAGGATGGCAAAGTTAACCAGACCGTTGTCGCTGTGGGTGTCTGCTGAGAAAGCATGCCCGTTGACCGAGTGCCACTGGTCGCCACGGCTTGTGGCATAGCGCTCGCGAACCACATGGGCATTGCCGCTGTTGGTGCAGAAGGTCCTTACCTTGTCTGGAAAGTAGAACTTCGGGTCATAGTAGTCCTTTACAATAGGGTAGTGCTCGATGCGTGTCTCCACCCTGATGCCGATATCCACGATGTTGTCGACAAAGGGGACGTTGAGGGTATGCATGAGATCCTGCAGGAAGTGAAAACCCTTTCGCCCTGGTGCTACCAGGAGTTTCTTGTACCCGATCTCTCGCTTCTCGGTGGTGATGAAACGCTCTTGCTTGTGTATGTTCTCCATCGCCTCGCCTAGGGCGAGCTTAACTCCAAGCTCCTGTAGTTGTACCAGCAAGGCCTTGATCAGCAGCAGGCCTCCATCAGTGCCGAGGTGAGTCTGCCTGATGTCCAAAAGCGTACAGCCTAGGCGTTCAGCTCTCTTTTGGTAAACGCCTATATTGGTCTTAGGGAGGAAGGATGGTTTCAGGAAATCAATGACCTGTTCGAGGTAGTGATTGGCATCTTGCGCCTCCCAGTACTCGGTTGGGAATCCGATGGGGAAGGTGAAATTCATCTTGCAGTCGTTACGCATGCCACCTGTAGAGGCTCTCTCTCTATCAAGCATGAGAATCTTGAGATCTGGTCTCTTGTTTGCAATGGTGAAGGCAGCTCCCATTCCTGCAGGTCCGCTCCCTACAATGACAACATCATATGTTTCCATCTGGTCCCTCCAAAGAAGTATGGAAGGCTCTTCCTTCCGTGTTATTATCCCGAATCTTCCTCCTTTGGTAAAGCCCTGTTTGTTTTTGGAGATGTATTGAAAAGTGGTAGAAAATACGATACTATTCCTTAATAGGAATACTAGTTAGGAGTCCACACTATGTTTATGAGCACGAAACAAGCCGCCGGACAATGGGGTATTTCTGAGCGCAGAGTCCGTATCCTTTGTTCTGAAGGGAGAATCGATGGGGTTATCCGTAGCGGATGGGCTTGGAATATCCCCCTCGATGCAGAAAAGCCCACTGATGGGCGCCAATTACGTCATCTGAAGAATATGGACATGCGTATCGGAGCTGTGAACTTCGCTTCCTTAGAAGCCGAAAAGCAAGAGTTTCTCTCGAATCAGAAAGATGAACAGCATATGATGCTCATCTTTAGGAATTCGGCCTTCCGATTTGTCTTGGGGGTATTTGCCTGCGAAGACCTGCACTTAGGCAATGAAGATCTTGCACTGCTGTTTTCCGGATGCTTCTCCCCTTCGGTTTTCTTCGATACCCAGTTGCTAGCCCTCAATACCCGATCGGTCTTGGTGCATCTTGCCCAGGAGTGTGGTCTTGGTTCTAGGTATAAGACGGTACAAGTGAAGCCCTTCTATACTGAAAGATCCCTGATTTTGCTGTATCGTTCCCTTCTGCAGGGCATCGATGATGAGGCTTCCCTATGCTATAGGGAACTTGAGCCTTCTGAGATAGAGAATGAGGGAACAAATCTTCCTATTGCAACGAGGATGGAAATCCTGTTGCGTCAGTATGAAATGGACTGGAAAGCACTCCATCCCTTGGTACGTTCGCTCTTTTTATTCGGTGAACTACTACGCATTCGTCCCTTTGGTCGGTATGATTGGGTCTTTGCCTTCTTGGTTCTTGCAGGGGAACTGCTTGCAAGTGGGTTTCCCCCAGCCTTTGTCGATGTCAGTCAGGTCAACGAGTTCAAGGCCTCACTGATGCTTACCCGTACGAGGGGGAATTATCAGAACACCATGAGAATGCTCGAGCAGTCGTTGCATCATGAGATTGCGCTCTATATGCGCAACGAGGAGAATACAAATGAAATATGATTATTTTTTCCGAAACGCAACAATTGTCGACGGTTCTGGCCATGACCAGTTTGTCGGTGATGTTGCGATTAAGGATGATATGATAGTGAAAGTCTCCCAAGGGGGAGACATCCCTTCTGGTATGGCATTCGATGCAACAGGCCTTGTCCTGTGTCCAGGCTTTATCGATATTCATGGCCATAGTGACCTTGAGGTGTTGAAGAACCCAGCAATGGACCCGAAGATACTGCAGGGAATCACCACCGAAGTAGCGGGAAACTGCGGGATAGGGGTATATCCGCTCTCTGATGAGAATACTGCCTTGCATGAACAGGTCCAGGATATTCTGGGTAAATATTCACCTTATGCATGGAAGAGTTTTACTGAGTATGAGCAGGTATGGAGCCAAGAGGGAAGTGGAACCAATATGGCCTTTTTGCAGGCACATAGTCCCTTGCGTTTCCTAGCCCTAGGGGGCAATGCCAACCGTCCTGCAACTGAAGCAGAAGTCAAGGTCATGTGCCGGATGTTGGAAAAAAGCTTCAGGGAGGGGTGCATAGGATTTTCCAGTGGTCTGTACTATGCTCCCTGTCTCTTTGCCGACAGGAAGGAATTGCTTGCTCTGTTGCATGTGACCAAGAAGTATGACCGCCTCTTTGCTGTCCATATCCGTTGTGAAGGCAATGATGTCCTGCAGTCCATAGAGGAAGTGCTCGACCTTGCTCGTCTCACTGGGGTTCGTCTGGAAATTAGCCATCTGAAGGCCATCGGAAGGGTGAACCAGATCCTGGTCCCCAAGATGCTCGCCATGATAGAGCATGCAAGGAGGGGTGGCATCGATGTGCTGTTCGACCAGTATCCCTATGAGTATGGGTCTACGAGCCTCTTTAGCCTGCTCCCTCCCCACTACCTCAGGCTCAGTCGGGAAGATTTGCAGAAGATCTTGAAAAGCCCAAAGGAACGCTCTGCTATCAAGGAGGAGATGCAGGACCCTGATGGGTGGGATAGCCTGTATGAACTGTGCGGATGGGACAATATTTCCGTCATGACCCTCGATAGCAACAAGCAGTATGAAGGGCTTAGCCTTACAGAGATAGCAAGCCTCATGTGCCAGGGGCCTTTTGATTCGTTCTTCGACCTGCTCATGGCAGAGAAGGGCACTGCCCTGATGACAGACATAACCCAAAGCCAGGACTCGCTGAAGCGAATCCTGAGCCATCCTTTGATGTGCTTTGGCACTGATGCACTCTATGCCGGGGACAAGACCCATCCTCGCTCCTATCAGGCGGCTGTGCATCTTCTGGACAAGTACTGGAAGCAGCAGGGCCTGCTCTCTCTGGAAGTGCTGATAGGCAAGATGACCTCAGAGCCTGCGACTCGCCTCGGTCTTACGGACAGGGGCCTGATTAGGCAGGGCTATAAGGCGGACCTGGTCATTTTTGACCCTGTTTCCCTCGAGGACAACTCGACTGAGCTCGATCCCAAGGCAAAGCCTGATGGGATGGTTCTGGTAATGGTAAATGGAAAGCTCTCCTTTTTCGAAGGAGAGCCTACCGGAGTCTGTTCAGGGTCGTTGTTGAAAAGCTATTCGTAGCGCTGGAGAAACCTCTGGGTCCTCTCGTTCTTCGGATGGTTGAACAGGTCTTCTGGTTTGCCTTCCTCGACAATGAGCCCGTCATCCATAAATATGACCCTGTCGGAGATGTCCCGTGCAAAGGACATCTCGTGGGTTACCACGATCATAGTCATCTTTTCCTTTGCAAGGGTCTTTATGACCTTGAGGATTTCACCGGTGAGTTCGGGGTCGAGTGCGCTGGTGGGTTCGTCAAAGCAGAGGACCTCAGGATTGAGGGCTAGGGCACGTGCAATGGAGACCCGTTGTTGCTGGCCTCCTGAGAGGTGGCAGGGATAGGCATGCTCCTTATCCTCAAGACCCATTTTCACCAGGAGATCCCGTGCTATCGTGTCGGCTTCGGCCTTGGTCTTCTTCAGGACATGAACCGGTGCTTCTGTAAGGTTGCGCATCACACTCATATGGGGAAAGAGGTTGAAGTTCTGGAACACCAGGCCGAAGTGCAGACGCACTGCATGCAGGATATTCTTGGGTGCATAGTGGACCTCCCCCCTGTCGTCAGTGGTTACCATGGTGTCCCCACAGACCTCAATGGTTCCCTTATCCACAAGTTCTAGCTGCGTAAGACAGCGTAAGAGCGTGCTTTTTCCGCTGCCCGACGGTCCTATGATTGAGAGGACCTCACCCTTGTTCAAGGTGAAAGAGATGCCCTTGAGAACTTCCAGTCGGTCAAAGCCTTTTTCCAGGTCTTTTACTGATACGATCTGCATACTCCCCCCCCCTAATTGTAGTAGTTGAGTTTTGTCTCAAGCTTGTCGAAGCCTTTTGCGACGAAGGCGTTCATGATGAAGTAGAAGACCCCTGCAATGAAGATGGGCATGGTGGAGAACTGTCTTGCCGAGGCATTCTGCGCTACCCGAAACAGCTCGGCTACTCCGATGGTCTGTGCTAAGGCAGTGTCCTTTACCAATGTGATGACCTCATTTCCCATAGCCGGGATGATGCGCTTGATTACCTGAGGTGTCACGATATGGGTAAAGGTGTGTATCCTGGAGAAACCAAGGACTTCACTGGCTTCAAACTGCCCCTTAGGTATTGACTGTATTCCCCCACGATATATCTCTGCAAAGTATGCTGCGTAGTTAATGACATAGGCAACGATAACCGCTGTGAAGCGGTCATAGGAGGCTCCGAAGATATAGTACGGGGCGAAGTAGACGAAAATGAGCTGCAAGATCAGAGGGGTGCCCCGCATGATCATGATATAGGCGTTTACCAAGGATGAGACGATGGGATTCTTTGCCATCCTGCCCCTAGCCACAAAAACTCCAAAGGGCAGGGCGAATAGGAGCGTAAGGAGAAATATCCTGAGGCTCGTTAGCGTTGCTTCCAGCATCTGCAGCAGTAGCTGTACCATGTGAATCTCCTCTGAAGTAGCGTATGGATGCCATCCTGACTATACCCAAGTAAGATTTGGATGCTAAAAATTCAGGAACATAGGCAGAAACAAGAAACGGGGAGCCTAAGCTCCCCGTCATAGTAGCGAATTATTTATTCACCAACGAAGTGAGAGTAGCGGAAGCATTACCATGGTTCCGGTACCGAGCGAGTGCCGGGAAAGCAAGGTGAGATACGTGAGCCCCTTGGGGCGGAAAAGGAGGCAACGCCTCCTCTTTCCAGGGCTTGCCCTGGGGTATTGATACCTTTCATTTTCCGACAACCGTGATGTCAGCGCCAAACCATTTGGTTGCAATCTTGGCCAAGGAGCCGTCAGCATCCATGGCTTTCATCTGGGACCAGACTTCGTCTGCAAGCTTCTGCTCGCCCTTGCGGAATCCGACGCCATAGGCCTCATTGGTAAGGTGTTCGTCAATAATTCTGAAGTCCTTCCCACTGCGGTTGATATTGTCATTTGCCACCAACAGGTCAAGGATAAGCCCGTCGATACCGCCAATCTCCAGATCCATCAGGCCTGTGAGGTTCTCTTTGAACTCAACTACGCTTTTGATGGAGGCCTTGAAAGCCGGGCTGTTGTCCAGGGCTTCTGAAGCAGAGGAGCCTGCCTGCAGGCCGATCTTCTTGTTTGCAAGGGAGGCGAGGGATGTATAGGGAGAGCTGCTCTTTACAACCACAACCTGTGCATTGTTGACATAGGCTGGAGTGAAGGTTAAGGAAGCGAGCCTGTCTTCTGTGATGGTGAAGCCGTTCCAGATACAGTCGATGTTGCCGGTATTCAGTTCCTGTTCCTTGGCATTCCAATCAATGGGCTGCAGTGATAGTTCAACGCCCATGCGACTGGTGATCTCTCTAGCAAGGTCGACGTCAAAGCCTACGATCTCGTTATTTTCATCACGAAAGCCCATAGGGGGAAAGCTGTCATCGAGGCCGAGGACGAACGTGCCTTTGTCGAGCACTTTCTGAAGTGAGTTGTCGACCCCCTGTGCCTGTTCCTTTGATCCGGCTGCAAAGACCGTAGAGGTGAGCAGCAAGAGTGCTAGCAGGGCAATAGTAAGTTTTTTCATAGTGTTTCTCTCCTAAATATCAGGTGCCAAAAAGGCATTTGCTAGGAGTTTAGCTGGAAATTGAAGAAATATCCAGTCCTGTTGCATATTTATTCATGTGTTGTATAGGTTTTGCCATAGTATTGCATAGGGCAAAATAGCAACTTTCCCCACCTTTTCCTCATCCTTGCAGAAGAGGCTCAGGTTCCTGTTATTTTCTTTCTTGTTTTTCGTGGACTACATGGCAGGAACTGGAAAAGGCGCACCCCTTGCACGCAGAAGTACTCTTTCCGTCTTCATCAACTTTTCCACAGGACCCACAACCACCTTCTTTCTTTTGCTTGCGGATTGTCTGGATAGCATACCAGATTAGAAGGGCGACGATGGCTGCTACAATGATATTGGCTAGGATAGATAGTATGGACATAGGTACCTCATACGATGAGTAGCACTAGAGCTCTTACCAGAAGTGCTGCCAAATAGGCGATGCCAGTCTGCCAAACGAGGGCAAACAGCAGTTTTCTTGTACTTCCCAGTTCCTTTGCCATTGCTCCGATTGCCGCAATGCAGGGAGAGGACAGTAGGATAAACGTCATGAAGGCCAAAGCCGAAGAGGGGGAGAACAGTGAGGTTATCCCTGCATCTCCCATGGTAACGCTCAGGGTGGACACGATGGACTCCTTGGCCGCTACTCCAGTAAGCAAAGCTACACTAGCCTGCCAGAATCCAAACCCAAGCGGCCTGAACACGGGTGCTATCACACGGCCTAGGATGGCTAGCATGCTTGCCTCGGTGGCGACAGGCTGCAAGGTGAAGGAGAATGAGGAGAGCAGGTATATGATCACCGAAGAGAGCAGGATTATCGTACCTGCCTTCTTGACGAAGCCAAGGGTACGCTCTCTAGTCTGTAGCCAGACATTCTTTGCTGTGGGAATCTGGTAGCGAGGAAGTTCCAGGATGAATACGTTCTTTTCCTTGTGCCGGTCAAACGCACGCATGATGAAGCCTGTCACAACGACCGCTAGGATTCCAGTCAGGTAGATCATCGGTGCTATGTACCACTGACCGGGGAAGAAGTAGGTGATCATGAGGGCAAAGATTGGCATCTTTGCACCACAAGGGATGAAGGGGGTGACCAGAACGGTAAGTTCTCTCTGTTTCTGGTGCTCGATGGTGCGGGTGCTCATGATGGCGGGAACCGTGCATCCGGTGCCTATGACTAGGGGAATGATGGATTTGCCAGACAGGCCGATGGAGCGCATCATCCTATCCAGGATAAAGGCGATACGGGCCATGTACCCGCAGTCCTCAAGTATGCTTAACAAGAGAAAGAGTACGAAGAGCTGGGGAACAAAGGTAAGCACAGCACCCACCCCTGCAATGATGCCTCCTGTAAGGATACCTGATAGGAGGGGGATTACCCCCAAGGTTTCGAGAAGGATCGTCAGGTTGGTCCCAAGTATCTCAAACAGGCTTTCCAGCCACCCTGTGGTGACGCCCCCCACCAATCCTATGGATAGGTAGAATACTCCCCCCATAATGGCGATGAACAGGGGTAGGGCCGCAAAGCGGTTGGTGGCGATAAGGTCAAAGTTGAATGAGCTTTTCTGCTGTATCCGAATCTGGGTAGCTTTGAATATGTGCTCGGCTACCTTGTAGCGCTGGTCAATGATGATTGCTTCGACATCGTCATCATAATGGTCGCGCAGGCTTGCCTGGGCCTTTGCGAGACTGGTCGCAAACTCTTTTGGGAAGGGGGGCATGGTGGCGAGGAACAGTTCATCCTCCTCCAACAGCTTGATTGCAGCCCATCTGCTCTGTCTTCCCTTGGGAATGTTGTGCAGGTAGTCATCCTCCACCAGTGCGTTGATATATTTTTCAACAAAGTTTGAGAAGAGTGGGCATGCAGGAACCTTGTTCTGCTCAAGGGCCTTTTCGACTTCTATCTTGAACTGCTCGAGTCCTATGCCTTTGCTTGCAGATATGGAGACGACTGGACATCCTGTCATCAGAGAGAGGCGTCTCTCATCAATGGTGATACCCTCTTTCTCTAAGAGGTCCTGCATGTTCAGGACGATGAGGACAGGCCTGCCCAGCTCAGACAGCTGTGAGGTGAGGTAGAGACTGCGCTCGAGGTTGGTCGCGTCAATGACATCTATAATTAGGTCTGGCTGTTCGTCCAGGATATAGCGTCTGGAGAGTTTTTCTTCTGGGGAGTAGGGGGAGAGTGAGTAGATACCGGGAAGGTCCAATACCTTGAATGAATTCCACAAACCCTCCTTCTTCTCTACGGTGACTCCAGGCCAGTTTCCCACGTATGCAGTAGTACCCGTAAGGGCATTGAAAAGAGTGGTTTTCCCACAGTTGGGATTGCCGATTAGGGATAGTGTTTGCATGCTTATTGCAGTTTTATGACGCGGGCCTCAGCCTTGCGAAGGCAGAGGTTGTATCCTCGCAATGTCACTTCCATGGGATCGCCCATAGGGGCCATCTTGACTACTTCTATATCCACACCTCTGGTGAATCCCATGTCCATGAGCCTTCTTCTGAGTTGTTTTGGTGCTGTTATGGCACCTACACATGCTCGTTGTCCAACGGTTAGTTCGTCCATCGTCATTTGCTTTCCCTTTATGTCTGCTTCTCATATATATGTTAGTCAAAACAAACATATGTGTCAATGGGTTTTTTCAGTATCCCCTCCCAGTTGGTTTAGGATGACAAATTTTAGGATGCATGGTACGATGGGTAATGCAAAAATCTGGGGAAGATTACCTGGAAGCCGTTTTGGCTATTCACCAGGATAAGGGTAAGGTGAGGACTACTGATGTAGCCCTCCGTCTTGGTGTTTCAAAGCCAAGCGTGAATAGGGCGATGAAGATACTCATGGCTGATGGGTATGTCCATCAGGAAACCTATGGGGATATCGAGTTGACGGAGAAGGGTGTTCTCAAGGCATCCCAGGTTTATTTCCGGCACAAGACCCTTACCATGTTCCTAAGCGAGATGCTTGGGGTCGATCAGAAGATTGCTGAGCAGGATGCCTGTCTCATCGAGCATGACATCTCCAGCGAGACGATGGAGAAGCTTGCCATTTTCATGCAAAAGCACGAGAAAAGGAACTGATTTTTCTCCAATATTCCCTTGTTCCAACAAGTATGTTGTTTGGAGTACAAATTTGTCCCTGATGTATGAGGGGGCTTTTTTTGTGCATAAAACACTACATTAATCTCAAAAGCATTGTCTTGTGATACCTCTGATAGCCTGTATATACTTAAAGCATAAAAGACTTTAGGAGGTCAGTATGAAAAGATCATTGCTGTTGTTCGCTGTTTTGGCGCTCCTTATCCCCTCATTCGTCTTTGCCACGGGTGCAAAGGAAACTGTTGTGGATGAGAACGCTCCGGTTACTGTCCAGTATTGGACCCATGAGGATCCTGCCAGGACCCAGCTCGAGACTGAGTTGATCGAAGAGTTCATGAAAATGAACCCCAACATCACCGTTGTCCGCTCTACGCAGGCTTCTGTGAAGCAGATTGAACTGGTCCAGACGGCCTTCGCTGCAAACCAGGGACCTGACATGTTCAACCTGCCTATCGAGAACCAGTATGCGTATATCTCCAACGCCCGTGTCGCTCCTGTCGACTACAAGGCTGCCGGATATGCGAGCAAGCAGGATCTGCTTGACAAGTACATCCCTGGTGTCTTGGATACGGTAACCGTTGATGGAGAGGTCTATGGTCTCCCCCTTGAGCTGACCAACTGGTCCATTTACCTTAACAAGAAAATCTTCCGAAGTGCCGGTCTCAATCCCGAGACTGATTATCCCAAGACCTGGGAGGAGATGGCAGACATCTCTGAGAAACTTGTCATCCGCGATGGTGACATCCTCATTCGCCGTGGATTTGACTTCAGGTATCCATATTATCTGACATTCTTTGTCCCTATGGTAGAACAGCTTGGTGGGGAACTGCTCAGCTCCGATGGCAAGAAGGCCATCATCGGTGACGATGCCTGGATCAAGGCACTTACCTACATGAAGGAATGGGGCCCAAGCGGACGTAACCTTGGCTCCCCTACCTACAAGAATGCCCGTAAATTGTTCAACAATGATAACAATGACATCGCCATGGCCCACACAGGGCTCTACCAGGAAGGACGCATCGAGAAAGACAATCCTGAATTCTTCGCTAGTGGAGAGTGGATGGTCATCCCGTATCCTGTGTTCGAGGATGCCGTTCGTGACGTTGCTGCCTGCTACTATGGTCACTTCTTCATGGTCAATGCTGACTCTGATCCTGCTGTTCGCAAGGCTGCCTGGAAACTCTCGGGCTTCCTGCTCAGTCATGGTGAGGAGTATCTGACCCGTGGTGGAAACATCATCCAGCCTACCAAGGCCCTGTTTGCTTCCGACACTCTGAAGAATATGCCCTACAGCCAGGTATTCATCGATGACATGAACCGTTCACACATGATTTACTATGGAGAGAACTCTGCACAGATTCAGACGCTGATCCGAAATGCCGTTGAATCAGTCATGCTCGGTGGAGTGAGCCCTGAGAAGGTGCTTGCCACACTCAGAGCTTCTGCACAAGAGGTTGTTGACGAACAGTAGAACAGTAGTGGTTGTTGAGAGCGTTCTGCCGGCTTGGTCGGCAGAACCTCTTTTCCTCTTCTTTCTTTGTTGTTCTCTCTTCTTTCTTCCTTTTCAGTATTCACTGATAGCTCTTTGCTCTATCTGCTTGAGCTTGTATTTTGGCTCAATGTGGTCTGCATCACACAAACTTTGGGCAACTCTGCCCGCTTTCCAGGAGAGACTCTATGGGTTCCAAGAAAAGTTTCAGCATCGAGAAAAAACAGGCGCGATGGGGATTTGCCTTTGTAGTTCCCTCCCTTGTCTTCTTCTCAGTTTTTAATTTCTATCCTATCCTCAATGCTTTTTATATGAGCTTCTTCAACAGGAAGGCCCTGAGCAAGGCTCCTCCGAAGTTTCTCGGATTTGACAACTACCTGCGTCTGTTTAACCTTGAAACAGCGGGTAATGAGCTCTCCTTCCTCAACTCACTGAAATCAACTCTGGTGTTCACCTTGGGGACCTTTATCCCCCTTCTTATCTTGAGTCTCGTCATAGCTGTCTTTATCAGTTATCTCTCCAGCAACAAGAGCAAGAAGTTTTTGCAAGTGGCCTACTATTGCCCTGCAATTCTTTCCTCTGTGGTAGCAGCAACCATCTGGATGCTCATCTTTGACCCAAGAGGCTTGGGGAACCAGTGGATGAACGCCCTGATGGGGACACCGGGAACTGACCACCGTTGGCTTGTCGACCCGGTCATGGAGCAGGTCTCCACCATGGTCATCTACTTCTGGAAGTATATTGGGTACTTCGTCATCCTGTTCATAACCGGCCTAGCCTCGATCCCCCCTACCATCTACGAGGCTTCGACCATTGATGGTGCCAACAAATGGCAATCCTTCTGGCGCATTACCCTCCCTCTGTTGAAGCCTACAGTAGTGTTGGTCTCTGTCATGGCCATGTTGCAGTGTCTGAAGACTTTCGGTACCCAGTACATGCTTTACTCAAATGGGGCTCCAAGGGCACCCATCAATGTAATTACCTTCAATATCTATATTACAGGTATCCAACAGCAGTACCTCAGTCGGGCCAGTGCCATGAGTATCGTACTATTCATCCTTATGCTCTCGCTGACCTTGGTCCAGTTCAAGACTACCAAGAGCGAGAATGTGGAATACTAGGAGGGTATGATGCAAAAACTAAAAAACATAACACTTCCCAAAGCCCTGATGGTTCTTTTCCTGTTTGCCATGATTCTCTTTACCCTGATGCCCATCGTCTTCATGATAACAGCCTCGATGATGAGTTCTAGCCAGATAGTTCGTATGCCGTTCAATTGGATTCCTGAAGGGTTGCATTGGGAGAACTTTGCAAAGGCTATCATGGGCAATGATGGGACCTATATTTTCCTTCGCAATATTTCCAACTCCCTGATCGTAAGCACCACAGTAGCCATAACGACGGTCATGCTCGCGGCCCTCACCGGATATGGGCTTGCAAAGTTCAAGTTCAGGGGAAGAAACACGGTTTTCATGATGATCATGGCAACCATGATGATACCCTTTGAAGCGATCATGATCCCCTTGTACATGGTGGTAATGGTGCTTCGTATCCAGAACAGCTATATAGGACTTATTCTTCCCTTCCTAGTAAGTGCCTTCGGTATCTTCCAGATGAAGCAGTACCTGACAACCTTTCCCACCGAGTTCCTCGATGCAGCCCGTGTCGATGGCATGGGTGAGTTCGGTATTTTCACTAGGATTGTATTTCCGAACTGCAAACCGGTGATAGCCACCTTGGCAATCCTCTCCTTCAGGGGGCAGTGGGATAACCTGTTGTGGCCTCTGTTGGTAAGCCAGAGTGACAAGATGAAGACCATTCCCCAGTACATCTCCAACTTTGCGTTGGAGAGAAGCACCGACGAAGGGGCGATGATGGCAGCGGCTTTGTTGGCTTCGATACCAATGTTCTTGCTTTTTATGTCCCTTACCAAGTACTTTATAGGTGGCTCAGCAGTATATGAGTCAAGGAAGGGTTAAATATGTTTGATCGAATTTGTACTGACATCCACAGTAGTGATCCTCTTTTTGCTCCTCTGCTGGCAATCTGCCCGGAGTTGGAGATGTTCCCGCCCCTAGGGGATCTTCCCTACAGCCGCTACCTGTTGGTTTCCAAGAACCAGGACAGTATCGGCAAGGCGCGACAGATGGGCATAGCAAGTGCAAGCCCAAATCCCGAGCTCAAGGCTGATATCCTTGCGAAGGAAGTCAAGGCTCTTCGGCCCTATCTCTCCTTCATCAACGATCCTGTAGAAGGGTGTGACCTCTTCATTTTTGATATGGGGAACGTGGTAGTCAAGAACATCCATATGCTGGGTAAGGTCTCCAGGCGTCTGGGCCTCGACAAGGAGGAGTTCAAATCAGACTACCGCAACTATGATTTTGCCATGATGGATGGAACGTTGCCCATAGAAGCCTATTGGGAGCACGTCCGTTCCAAGTTTGGCATCACCGTTGAGGGGAATCCCTTTGCCAAGGATTTTACCCCACACTTCAACGAAGAGGTGGTCAACCTTATCAAGGCTCTCCGCTCTGAGGGCAAGAGAGTTGTCTGCGGCTCAAATACCTTTGCCCCGCATTGGGACATCCTGGAGAGGATGGGTGCCCTTGCTCTCTTCGACAAGAGCTACGCATCCCATGAGATGGGTATCTCAAAACCGGCAAGACAGTTCTTTGAGCATATTCTGGCCAAGGAGAAGGCTGAGGCAAAGAAGACCTACTACATTGATGACTACGAGGAGAACATTGTGCAGGCCTCCACACTGGGTATGCAGTGCCTGCTCTACACTGATGGTATCAGGCAGAGTGCTTCAGAGAAGCTCAACGAGGCGTTTGGTCTCTAAAGAGTACCCTACAGCAGTCTCTTGTATCCCTTGTACGATAGGTAGTGCCAGTTCCTCGGGAAAATCCCGAGGAACTGTTGTTGTGACCTCTTCAACTGCTGAAGGGACCTTCTGCAAGATTTTACTGATGATTTCGTCCAGCAATACGGCCGATCCCGTATTGCTTTGGCTGTCTCAAGCCAATGCCTCTTGTGTATTTTATCCCATTCGTAATGCCGGCTTTTTCCCATTACGGCCATTGTCATCTTCAATTTATGCTTTGGGATCATTCCCCAACGAAGCGAGAGTAGCACAAGCATTATCATTGTTCCATTACCGAGCGAGTGCCGGGAAAGCAAGGTGAGATACGTGAGCCCCTTGGGGCGGAAAAGGAGGCAACGCCTCCTCTTTCCAGGGCTTGCCCTGGGGTATTGATACCTTTCATTCCAACGCCATGGCCAAGTGCCGGATAGGCGGACACCACATCATACAGAGGAGTCAGCGTGTACCGTCCTTGTCTTTCAAGAAAGATACTGAAGTCTTTGGCATGACCATCTGGAGCTGCTAGCAACCAGAAAAGTATTTGCGCCTTGAGGAACTTTAAGAAACTATCGAGCGTACATCGCTCTGGATTATTCTCAAGGGCAGAGATTGTCTTGGAGAGCAAGCCGACTTTTGCTGCGGCTTCGGCCTGAGTGAGGTGCAACGTTTTTCGGCGATTACAAGATGGTATGGAGTAAGTATGAGATGTTCCATGAGGCCTCCAAAGAGATTACAACTCAAAGTATATACCTTGTAGGGTATAATCTAAAAAAATACCTTATAGGATATGAATGGTAGTTGGTTTAGTTTCAGTCCTTTCGAAATGCTAGGCCTTTTGAGTATTTTCCAAGATGAGCTACTTGCTAGGCCTTTGTTGTGGGTGAAGAACTTTCATAGTTCTCCTCTGACTAATCCAATTCCTGCCTATCTTGATACCTATCGCTTTCTTTTGATAGTATCAGAGGTGTGAATCACAGGGGGATTACATGGCATATTCAGAACAACAATGGAAAGAAGCTAAGAGCCGGTGCAAACTAAGCGCCGATGATGTACGTATTGCGAAGGAAATGGGGCTCAATCCACGGAGCCTGATAAAAAACATCCCGAACAGACAGGAGGCATGGAAACTGCCAGTGAAAGAATGGCTGCGAGAAATATGGGAGGATCGCCAAGAAAAGGCCCGAAAAAAGCGGTTAAAAAAAGAAAGGAGCGCAGCAGTAGATGGAAACCTATGAAGGATACGGCATGCGTACGAAGCTTCTTGATGAAGCCTCCACGTTTCTCTCGGAGGCAGGCCTGAAAACATTGCGTGCATGATGTCCATGAGAATCGGTATGAGATTAGATTTTTGCATCCAGGAGAGATAAGCACGTACAGTGAAGAACCTGGGAATTGTGGGAAATCCATTTCCATGCCAAGATGAACTCCAATACAGGAGAACCAATCCGTATGGAAATACAGCAAGATACCCGCTGGATTCAGCGCCTTTCAAATTTCTCCCGGGCTCTTTCACAATTGGAGGGTACTGTCTCGTTGGCGGAGCAAAGGCCCCTGAGTGAATTGGAACAGCAAGGGATGATTCAAGCCTTCAAATGCACCCATGAGCTAGGCTGGAAGGTGCTCCGCGATTATCTCAAGGATCAAGGGACACAACAGCTGTATGGCTCGAAAGATACTGTCCGTGAGGCTTTCGCTGTGGGCTTGATTCAGGATGGAGAAGCTTGGATGGAGATGATCAGGGATTGCAACAGTAGCAGCCATACCTACAACGTAGAAGTCGCCCACGCGATTGTCACCCATGTCATCAACACCTATATTTATAGATTCAAAGAGCTTCAGAAAACATTTGAAGGCCTTGCCCATGAAATCAAAGCCTGAAGCGCTCAATATCGGCCTAAAGCCTGAAATTCTCAATCTACTCAATGCGGTATTCCATACATACGAGGCGTTGGACACCGTAGTGCTCTATGGTTCCCGAGCAAAAGGAACCTATCATGCTGGCTCGGATATTGATATAACCCTTACAGGGGAGAACCTCAAGGATTCCTTGGTTGGCAAGATTGAGGAAGATATCGACAATCTTCTTTTTCCCTACTCCTTCGATATCTCCTTATGGTCTCAGATTGATAATGCTGAGTTGCGTGCGCACATCGAGCGCGTAGGAATCATCATCTATCAGAGACTGTAAGGGACAAGGAAGACTTTTCCCTTGTTCATAATCCCCAGATAGGCAAAGAAATGCTTATGCTTCCTAGCGTATCAGCCTTTGAGTATGAACTGCTTGATAAAAGCAGGGTTGTCCCTGATTATCTGGAGGAGCCTGCGAGAGGGGCCTTCGGGCTTGTTTCTTCCACATTCCCATGCCTCGACAGTTTTTTTGGAAACACCAAGTGAGGAAGCGAATACCACCTGACTCAAACCAACTTTCTTCCGGATGTGCTTGATATTTTCACTGCTGAACATCTCTACCGGCTTGACGGCGATTAATGTCCTCCTTGCGTTGATCTCTCCTTCCTGATATTTGACAGCCTCATCCAGCCCCTGCATGAGGCTTTTATAGACACTCATTTCCTTATCTCTTGTTTCTCCAGACATTTTTCTAGTTTGGCGCTCAATCTCCGGCATCATGACAAATTCACGACTGATATGCATAAGCTGTCTAAAAAATACCCTACCTGATAGGGTATGCTCAAGATGTTTGTTCTGCAATCAGATTATTTCTCATTAATATTTTCTTTTTCTTAGTAGGCAGATAGGAGTCTGCACAGTATCTTATCTGGTTTTATTCCCCAACGAAGCGAGAGTAGTGGAAGCATTACCATGTTTCCATTACCGAGCGAGTGCTGGGAAAGCAAGGTGAGATACGTGAACCCCTTGGCTCGGAAAAGGAGGCAACGCCTCCTCTTTCCAGGGCTTGCCCTGGGGGTATTGATACCTTTCATTCTCGACATGTTTCATGCCAGTACTTCTTCCCAGTTCCTCTTTACAAGCCACGATACGAATCTCATTGATATGGATACGTTGCGACGTGATCAAATCCTTTTTGTGCGGAAGAGAGAAGATGGCTCTACTGAGGTATACTCATTATACGATTATAAGGATTTCCGAGAGAATATGGATGCAGAGAAGGGATACTTGTAGGGCCGTTTTGATGCGATACCCATACTAAATTCTTCTATAGAGACCTTGCAGAAATTGCTTTCTAAGGGTGAGGATGGCCAGCATGAGTAAGGCAAGAAGGAACCGGTACATGGGTAGTTTCTCATTTTCTTTTTCAACTGCAAGCTAATGTCGGTATTTCCAGTAAAGCTCCATGCTTTAATGTATTGCTTTAGCAAAGACTTTGATGCGTTGGTATTCTATTTTTCCAAATATGTTTATATGGTAGAATGGAAAAAAGTATTGAAGGGAAGAAATCAAAAATGATTGAAGAGCTTGTTGCGGAAGTCACCGAATGCGATTTTAAGGTTGCGCTCGAAACAAGGAAACCGAAAAGCTGGTTGAAAAGTATCAGTGCATATGCCAATACCATTGGTGGTATGTTGCTTTTTGGTGTGGATAATGACAAGCAGGTTGTCGGACTCGAAAATGCCCAAAGCGATGCGGAGACCATCAGCAGGCTGGTCAAGGAACGCATTACGCCCTTGCCGCAATTCGTGCTGTCAGCGATGAAGGAAAACGGTAAGGATGTTCTTTGCTTGAAGGTCTTGTCAGGCCATTCGACACCATACTACTACAAATCAGATGGAATCA
Organism: Sphaerochaeta sp.; assembly: GCA_016342655.1. GTDB lineage: Bacteria > Spirochaetota > Spirochaetia > Sphaerochaetales > Sphaerochaetaceae > Sphaerochaeta. Next base: position 32,303 of record JAEINL010000038.1, read on the forward strand.
TGGTGGCGTACATCAGGGTAGGAAACGAGAGTATCGTTGCCCCTGATTATGTGTTGAATGAATTGATCCTCAAAGGGACAAATCGTTCTTTTGATGCAATCGTTACTGATGCTCGAAAAGCTGACTATAGCTTCACCTTGCTTGAGGCAACCTATCTTGAGCGGACAGGACTTCATTTTGATCCCTCGGATTATGTCTCCTTTGCGTTGGCAGACAAGAATGGCTTGCTCACCAATGCAGGGAAACTGATCTCTGACCAGTATATTGTTCGTAACTCCCGGATATTCTGTACACGCTGGAACGGACTGGAGAAGGGTTCTATCTTCGATGATGCTCTGGACGACAAGGAGTATGAAGGAAATCTGATCAGCTTGCTGAGCAACAGCTGTGACTTTGTTCGCAACAACTCCAAGGTCCGCTTTGTTAAGGAATCGCGTTATCGCGTGGACAAGCCTGATTATGCCGACAGGGCGGTGACTGAAGCCATTGTCAATGCACTTATACATCGGGATTACATTCTGATTGGCAGTGAGATTCACATCGACATGTACGATGATCGAGTTGAGATCCAGTCCCCCGGAGGAATGTATGACGGCAGGGCAATACAAGATCGTGATATTCACACAATCGGCTCCGCAAGACGCAATCCCGTGATTGCCGATTTGTTTCATCGCATGAAATATATGGAACGTCGTGGCAGTGGGCTGACGAAGATATTGAGTGAGACTGCCAAACTTCCAGGCTATTCCGACCGAATGCGTCCAGAGTTTTTCTCTACTCAATCAGACTTCCGTGTTGTGTTGAGGAACGTGAATTATTCCTCAAGTGGACTTACCATGCAACCTACCGCGCAAGTTACCGCGCAACCTACCGCGCAAGCTATTCGCCTAAAAATGTTAATACAGTTTTGTTCGATACCGAGGGCAAGAGACGAAATGCAAGCACACATAGGTATTGATCATCGAGAATACTTTCGAAAGAATTTCCTCAAGCCATTGCTCGAATCAGGGGAATTGCAGATGACCATACCGGATAAACCCAACAGCCCTAATCAGAAATATGTGACAGTATAGTACCAATAGTACCCATCTGATTTGGATTCGTAACAGTTCAGTCACCCCTATTTAATGGCTAAGAATTTAAGAAATATGCGTTTTGTAAGCTCACTGGCACTAACCGACTACCACCCTAATCTTTTTCTATAACCGATTCAGAAACTCCCATTTTTGTGGAAGTATTTCTAATTAGAACACGTAGGTCCTCTTTTGATGCTAAAATATTTATTCCCCAACGAAGCGAGAGTAGCGGAAGCATTACCATGGTTCCATTACCGAGCGAGTGCCGGGAAAGCAAGGTGAGATACGTGAGCCCCTTGGGGCGGAAAAGGAGGCAACGCCTCCTAGGTCTAGGGCTTGCCCTGGGGTATTGATACCTTTCATTAGGGTCTCCTTCTGCCACTTTCTGGCTCTTTGTTGGTACGTTAATACCAACTTTGGGAAAACGGTGTTTAGGAATGAGTAAAGAATAACTTATCAATTACAGACTATATATAATCCTTTACTTGCTTTCTGTATAAAATTGACCTATTGTTGTATCATGAAGATGTTGCACGGGAGACATTCATGAATACCAGACAGGTTGAAAACAAGGATCAATTGCTATCCGAACTCTTCGAAGAGCTCGACAAGAGTGAGGTTTCCCAGTACTATACCCGGCTGGCTTACGTCAGGCTCGCCCTTGCGGGACTTCCAGTGGAGGAGCTCGCCAGGCTTTCCGGCAAGTCGAAACCCTCAATCAATCTCTGGATACGTTCCTACATCGGATCAGGGATGGAGTCGCTACGGCTTCACCAGGGCAAACACCCAAAGCTGAGTGTGTCCCAGATGGAGCAAATCAAGCATGACCTCAACCATGCCCCTTCAGACTTCGGTTATAGCAAGGGGACCTGGACGGGGTCGTTGCTCAGCGAGCATATAAGCCGGATGCACAAGGTGAGCCTCCACCCGAGGCAGTGCCAGAGAATCTTGTCTGAATTTGAGAGGAATGGTAGGGAAAAGCGATCTTAAAAGAATGTATATTGTCCGTATATATGGTAAGGTTTCTCCAAGTGGAGAGCCAGCATGGAAGGATTGGCACAACAACAGCGCTACAAGAACTTTTGGTAGCTTCGAGGCCAAGCTCGGTGATGACCCTCGACAGGCCTGCCTCGAAAATCGCATCCAGTACCATCGCCTGGACTGCCAAGTCTGGTGAAAGGCGCATTGAGGTGGGAACGATGCGGTTTACCACCCCAATCACATCAAGGGTACGGCAGTAGGCGGCTGCGACAGGCAGGGATGCATGGGTGAAGAAACGGATACCGGCAAACGGATAAGCGGCCATGGGGGTTCCTCCTTGGGGACAGAAAGGACCTGCGGATGTTTGCCCAGCAGTCCTTGATATGTGCTGAATCTGATAGTATCATTCTACCAGACTTATTAGATTGCAAGGACATACTGCATGGAACAGGACGAATTACAGCTCCAGACATTGGCAATACGCCATAAGGAACTTGCCGGCCAGATTGCCGACATCGGCTTCATCTGGCCTGGAAGCATCCAGTGGCGTTGGAAAGTGTGTGGAAAACCGAATTGCGCATGCAGCAAGGATCCTGCCGCACGCCACGGCCCATATCCTTACTGGACAACCAAGGTGAATGGCAAGACAGTGAACAGACGCCTTGGTCATGACGAGGCGATTCTCATCGAGAAGTGGATCAGGAACCGCAGGGAAATTGAATCCATTATGGCCGAGATGAAGATTGTCTCGAATCAGGCACTCTCAATTGCAGTGAAGTGCAATGTGCCGAGGCAGGAAGACTCAGATCCGATTCCTTGAGCCGTTACACATGCCAAATTTACTTCATTACCGAGCGAGTGCTGGGAAAGCAAGGTGAGATACGTGAGCCCCTTGGGGCGGAAAAGGAGGCAACGCCTCCTCTTTCCAGGGCTTGCCCTGGGGTATTGATACCTTTCATCAGAAATTACGAAATAAGGGTGAGGAATGTGGGGCACAGGAAGGCAGAAAGGCTCATTCGCGAATCGAATGAGTACAAGGATGTCAGAGATGTCCTGGAAATTGAATTTCTCCCTCCCTATTCACCTGACCTGAATCCAATCGAAAGGGTAGGGAGAATCACACGAAGGGAAAATACGCACAACAAATATTTCACTTCCAAGGAAGCCCTCAAGGCTACTCTCGACGATTTTTTTGCAGGTTTCTCTGTGCCGAACCAAAAGGTAAGCGTAAATTCGAGCCCCCTACAATATAAGTGAACAATATCCGACAATGATAATCGTTGGAGGATATTATGATGAAAAGTGCAATAGACAATGAAGAGAGGCAGAGCAG
>JAEINL010000157.1 GCA_016342655.1 Sphaerochaeta sp.
TCTTTGAAAATCTGTTGAAAGTAAATGAAAAACAAATAACGAATTGAGAGCGGTCGCGTTGGGAGATGATCCTGACAAGAGGTTCTTAATGAAGTTATATCTGTATATTTGCATTAAAGCGTTTAAACTTATTTGTGGTTTTATAGTGGCTAAGCTATAAAGGGCAAACGGTGGATGCCTTGGTGCCAGGAGGCGATGAAAGACGTGGTAAGCTGCGATAAGCTTCGGGGAGTTGCTAAACAAACTTTGATCCGGAGATTTCTGAATGGGGAAACCCGTCACGGTCAATACTGTGACATGGTCAGGTGAATACATAGCCTTGCCAAGCCAACGGGGAGAACTGAAACATCTTAGTACCCCCAGGAAGAGAAAGTAAAAACGATTTTCCTAGTAGCGGCGAGCGAACGGGAAACAGCCCAAACCTGACATGTGTGATAGCCCGAAGGCGTTGCATGGCAGGGGTCGTGGGATCTGAATTGGATCTGTTTCGGAAGGTCCGGAGAGTTACAAAATTAATTCATAGTTGAACGAACTGGAAAGTTCGGCCATAGAGGGTGACAGCCCCGTAAGCGAAATGAATTGATCTCTCTTTTCAGACACCCAAGTACTGCGGAACACGAGAAATTCTGTGGGAATTTGCGAGGACCATCTCGTAAGGCTAAATACTACCTGGCAACCGATAGTGAACCAGTACCGTGAGGGAAAGGTGAAAAGTACCCCTGTAAGGGGAGTGAAATAGTACCTGAAACCGTTTGCCTACAAGCAGTGGGGGCTTGGACTTTTGTCCGAGTGACCGCGTGCCTTTTGCATAATGAGTCAGCGAGTTATTTAACGTAGCAAGGTTAAGCCGTGAGGTGTAGCCGCAGGGAAACCGAGTCTTAATAGGGCGACGAGTTGCGTTGAGTAGACCCGAAACCAGGTGATCTAGTCATGGCCAGGTTGAAGCGCGAGTAAAATCGCGTGGAGGACCGAACCCATATAGGTTAAAAACTATTGGGATGAGCTGTGATTAGGGGTGAAAGGCCAAACAAACCTGGAGATAGCTGGTTCTCTCCGAAATATATTTAGGTATAGCCTCACATGTTTCTTATCGGGGGTAGAGCACTGGATGGGCTAGGGGTCTCACCAGATTACCAAACCTAACCAAACTCCGAATACCGATTAAGTAAAATGTGGGAGTCAGCCCGCGGGAGCTAAGTTCCGCGGACGAGAGGGAAACAACCCAGACCGCCAGCTAAGGTCCCCAAGTCTATGTTAAGTGGGGAAGGATGTGGAAATGCTTAGACAATCAGGAGGTTGGCTTAGAAGCAGCCATCCTTTAAAGAAAGCGTAATAGCTCACTGATCGAGTGGTTCTGCGCCGAAAATGTAACGGGGCTCAAACATAGCACCGAAGCTGCGGATAGAAATTTATTTCTATGGTAGGAGAGCATTGTGTGAGTATTGAATCGTGATTGTAAGATCATGTGGAGTTCACACAAGAGACCATGCTGACATGAGTAGCGATAAAGGGGGTGAGAAACCCCCTCGCCGATAGCCCAAGGTTTCCTGAGTAAAGCTAATCTGCTCAGGGTTAGTCGATCCCTAAGCCGAGGCCGAAAGGCGTAGGCGATGGAAAACAGGTTAATATTCCTGTACCACCGAGTTATCGTTTGAGAGAAGGGGGGACGCAGGAGGGCAAGTCATCCGTCTGTTGGAATAGGCGGTTCAAGCTCGTAGGCTTAAGGAGCAGGCAAATCCGTTCCTTTTTAAGGCCGAGAAGCGATGAGGAGGGACTTTGTCCCATAAAGTGACTGCACCCATGCTGCCAAGAAAAGCCTCTATCGAGATAACAGGTGATCGTACCCTAAACCGACACAGGTAGGCAGGGAGAGAATCCCGAGGCGCTTGAGAGAACCCTGGTTAAGGAACTCGGCAAAATGATACCGTAACTTCGGGATAAGGTATGCCCCCACTGGTTAGGAGACTTGCTCTCCAAAGCCTAAGGGGGTCGCAGAGAAACGGCGGTAGCGACTGTTTACTAAAAACATAGGACTCTGCAAAGTCGTAAGACGAAGTATAGGGTCTGACGCCTGCCCGGTGCCGGAAGGTTAAGGGGATTTGTTAGTCTTCGGACGAAGCTTTGAACCGAAGCCCCGGTAAACGGCGGCCGTAACTATAACGGTCCTAAGGTAGCGAAATTCCTTGTCGGGTAAGTTCCGACCT
>JAEINL010000158.1 GCA_016342655.1 Sphaerochaeta sp.
ATCTGGTCTAAAGGCCGAAACATGACACCTGAGATGATCTATCTCGGCGATACTGAAGAAATCGGCATGTATGAGAAAATGGACAGTGACATTGCACGAGGAAATCTCGGCTTTGATATCATAGTGAGCAGCAGGTTCGACCTGTTCTGCTCAAAAAAATACCTGCAGAGCTATAAAGACCGGCTTCTGCCAATAGGCAGACTCTTCCCTGTCCGGGAAGAGATAAAAACCCTGGGGCTTCTCGATCCTGATAAGCTCTTTCATCCGCTGGCAGCCCTGCCTCATTATATCATGGCAAACACAAAACTACTTGGCATAGACGGACTTCCGCATAGTTTCAAAGAACTGCTTCAGCCAAAATGGGAGGGCAAGGTCTTCCTTGGGTCAACTGAGCTGCCATCGGCAAAGGCCGTTCTCTTCTCTATCTGGTACCTTCTCGGAAACGAAGGGCTCGAATCAGCGGTTAAAAACTGGAGACAAAGAAGTGCTCCCTCTGCCGCCAGGCACGGCCTCGTGAAGGATGAGTTCCCGATAGCCCTGCTGCCCGGCATTTTCGGAGGCCCGGGACCGGATGACAAGCTTGTTCGGATTACACCGGATGAAGGAGCGCCGGTGCTGCCGTCCTGGACCGCGATTAAAAAGTCCCCGATACAGAGTGAATGCCTCGACTTCCTTAAGCATTCTGCACTGCAGACGGAGTTTTCCGAGTTCTACCGTAGTCAGGCACTCGCCTACCCGACAGATCCCGGGGTTAGTTTACCGGAAACTCTCACGGTAGACGAGAAGATGATCTTCCCCCCCTGGGAATGGATCTTTAAGCAGGATATGGATTATTTCGAAGACGCCTGCAGAAGAGTGCCTCTCGGATAAATATAATAGGAATAGGAAAAGACAAGAGTTATTACGTCCGCTCTTCAATTCTTGGTAAAAAGAATAGAGCGACTAAAGCGAATTCCTTCCACTTCTCTCGAAGAAAAACCAATTTCTTCTCCTATTCCTATCATTTCCTTAAATAGTTCCTTAGAAACATGGAACACAGGCTCAGAGCAAAGCAAAGTTCCTGAAAAGCGGAGCGCTTCATATACCTCACTTAAGAGATTACCGACATCCGGAGCTTCGTGAATCATCCAGAAAGCCAGAGCAAAATCAGCCTCTCCTTCATAGTTTTGCAACATGAGAGAATTATTGCAGCAAAGATGAGATTCTACCCGCTCGAACAATCCCAGCATTCGCATCTTGGTTTCCATTGTTTCAAGCATCTTCTTCTGCAGATCCACAGCAATAACACGGCCGGTCTCACCTGTAAGCTGAGCCAGAATATTAGTAAAACTTCCCGGACCACAGCCCAGATCGAGAATTAAATCACCCTTGTTTATAAACGGAGAAAGAAACTTATCCCCAGGATGAATCAGGCGTCTTAATCCATTATCAAGCATTCCTGCGTGTTGTGCGGGACAAACCCGCATTTCGTCATTCATATTCATCTCCTATTTAATTAACCGTTCAGTTAATATATTTAAATAAAAAAACTATTCTTCATACTCATGATGACCAAGATGACTCTTGATTAAACTATCGATAAAGTATTCCTCAGCCTTTTTTTCATCCAACCCGTAATTATCGAAAAACCTAGATCCGAACACAGTGTAGAAATATATAGGCATGAATCCTGTAAAGAACTCAAAGACAAGAAACCGGGATGAATTACCCTTAAAATCATCATGCTTTCCCGTATCAAGCTGATTCAGCTCCCCCTTCATAAGATTCCCGGCCATATCCATAAAAACCTTCTCACTTACACCCCCCTTGAGAGATTCCATAAGAAGAATTTTCATTAAAGAACGTTTACCCGATAGGAATTGAAGAATTGCCCTAATTGATAGTTCAACCTTTCTCCTGCTGTTCAGCTCAGAACTAAGCAGACTTCTCCCTACAAGGACTTCAACTTCAGCCATAATTTGAGCATAGAGAGCATGATCGAGACACTCACAAAACCGTCTGAAATTAACACATCATGTTAATGCGTATTGGTATTACCAGCAGCTAAGAAACCCTATGGCGTCCACGAGGCTCAACTGCTTTCAGCACGTTACCGGTTATTGTGAACTTTTCATTAAGCAATTTATTTTCTTCAATTATCATTTATAAACATAATCAGTTTTGTGCTGCTCTATTTCCAGATTCGCCGCCTCTATCAC
>JAEINL010000039.1 GCA_016342655.1 Sphaerochaeta sp.
TGAACCAAGAGGCTGGCAAGGTGTGCAAGAAACTTTCAGACGAAGCTCAAATGAAGAGAACTCCCCACTCTTGAGTACCTTATAGTGGTGATTTCGGCACTGGTTATAAGCTTTATCTTCAGATATCTCTTGGGCGTCCGCCTACCATAGGAATACAATCATGGACTTATTCATACAGGGATTTCAACAATTTTTCACCCTATCCAGTTTCGTCTACATGAATATCGGGTTGATCCTCGGGTTGGTGTTTGGCGCTATTCCCGGTCTGACGGTAATCTTATGTATCGTGTTGTTTCTCCCCTTTACCTACACCATGGGCCCCATCGACTCCTTCATGTTCCTGTTGGGCATCTATTGTGCCGGAGGATATGGTGGTTCGATCTCTGCTATCCTCATCAACACCCCTGGTACTCCCCATGCAACAGCAACCATGGCTGACGGATATGCACTTACCAGGAAAGGACAGAGTAAAAAGGCTTTGAATGTAGCCTTGCAGGCCTCCACCTTTGGGGGGATGTTCAGTGCCTTCACCTTACTGTTCTTTGCTCCCCAGGTTGCCAAGTTCGCCCAGAAGATGGGAACCCCCGAATATTTTCTGGTCTGTCTGTTCGGCTTGACCGTCATTGCCGGCGTCTCTGGAAAGTCCCTGATCAAGGGCCTTATATCAGGAGCTTTCGGACTGTTCATTGCAACGATCGGCTTGGATCCCATGACAGGATCGACACGGTACATCTTCAAGAATATCAATCTCTATTCAGGATTTGACCTGGTCATCTGCCTTATCGGCTTGTTCGCCCTAAGCGAAGTTCTGGCAAAAAGCAAGAAGAGCAATCAAGTGACGATTTCAAGTCTGGAAGACGTGAAATCCGAGAGTGGTAAAATTTCCAAGAAGGAGTACAAGCGCATGGCCCTCCCTTCGCTGATGAGCGCTGTCATTGGGGTGATAATCGGGATCATTCCAGGAACAGGCGCCTCCATGGCCTCATTCGTCAGCTATGACCGCGTACGGCAGATGAGCAAGCACAAGCAAGAGTTTGGCCATGGTTCCATCGAAGGGATAGCTGCAGCTGAGACTGCCAACAATGCGGTTACAGGGGCAACCCTCATTCCCTTGCTCACCATGGGTATCCCTGGTGATGGGGCAGTGGCAATCATGCTTGGGGCTCTGATGATCAACGGCCTTACCCCCGGTCCCAACCTCTTTGTCAAACATGGGGTCACCATGTATGCCATCATGATCGGGCTCATCTTTGTAAACCTCTTCATGTTTCTGCAAGGCAAGACCCTTACCAAGTATTTTGCCAGAGTGGTCTCCATTCCCGTTTCCATACTGACCCCGATTATTGTCATCTTCTGTTTTGCCGGAGCCTTCTCGGTCAATACCTCGATGTTTGATGTGGGTGTTACCTTGGTCTTCGCTGTCATTGCCTACCTGTTCAATAAACTGGGTTTCTCAACGATTCCTGTGTTGCTTGGCTTGGTGTTGGGAGCCATTACTGAAGAGAATTTTCGTCGATCGCTCATCCTCTCCGATGGGAGCTATAAGATATTTGTGCAGTCCCCCATTGCAATAGCATTTCTAGTGGTGATTGCCCTTACCATTATACTTATTGGTGTTAACAAAATACAAGAATCAAAAAGGAGCATTTGATGGCACAGCCAAATATCATTTTCTATTTCTCCGACCAACAGCGTTTTGATACGTGCGGGTGCTATGGCCAGAGCCTGGACATAACACCCCATCTCGATACCTTATCAGATGAGGGAGTCCGTTTCGACCTCGCCTTCTCCCCCCAGCCGGTGTGCGGGCCTTGTCGTGCAATATTCCAGACAGGACTTTATCCTACAGAGACAGGGTGTTTCAGAAACAATATTGCCCTTCCCTCCGATGTGAAGACCTTGGCCAACTATCTTACGGAAGCTGGATATGAGAATGCCTATATTGGCAAGTGGCACCTTGCCTCCACCGGAGGCTTGGAAGAGACGCCTGCTATCGACTACCGTACAATACCCATTCCAAAGGGACTGCGTGGTGGGTATGAAGGCTTCTGGAGAGCTTCTGATGTATTGGAGTTCACCTCCAATGGCTATGGTGGGTATGTCTACGATGAGAACAATGCAAAGTGCGAATTCACGGGTTATCGTGCCGATTGCATCACAGACTTTGCCTTGGAGTTCCTGGACCAGTACACAGGAGAGAAACCCTTCTTCATGACGGTGTCCCATATAGAACCGCACCACCAGAATGACAGCAACCACTATCAGGGCCCTGTCGGGTCTAAGGAAAAGTTCCGTGATTTCCCCATCCCTGGTGATCTTGCAGCCTTGGAAGGAGACTACAGAGAAGAGTATCCTGACTATTTGGGTGCTTGTGAAAGCCTAGATACAAACCTTGGACGCTTGGTAGAATCCCTCAAACAGAAAAAGCTATACGAAAATACGGTTATCATCTTTGTCTCTGACCATGGTTCGCACTTCAAGACACGAAACAAGGACGGCCATCTCAACGGGTATGATGATTACAAGAGAACCTGTCATGATGCAGCCCTTCGGATTCCCTTGGTGATACGCGGTGGATCTTTCCTTGGTGGCAAGGTGGTAGAGGATCTGGTAAGTACAGCAAGCCTGCCCAAGACTATCCTTTCTATGGCTGGTGTTGATGTCGGCTCTGCTATGATCGGAGAGGATTTGGCAGAGGTTGTACAGAAAAAGGATCCCAACCGGGTCAATGAGGTCTTTGCCCAGATATCAGAGAGTAGGGTAGGACGGTGCATACGCACCCCTCAGTTTAAGTATGCCGTCTACGCTCCGGGCAAGAATGGGGGCACCGATATGGATAGTGATGTCTATGTCGATGATTTTCTGTATGATTTGGAGAAGGATCCTTTTGAGCTTACCAATTTGATATTCGACAAGGCCTACACTCGTGATAAATTGGTTCTGAGGGAACGCTTACTCGATTTGATCGCACACGCTGAGCATAAGGACGTACGCATTGAAGATGGCACACAGGGGAATGGCAAGCAGTAAAAAATATGAGCAGGTCTATGAGTACATTAGGACATTCATAGACCAGCAAAAGTTTTCGGAAAACACCAGGATCCCTTCTGAAAACTTTCTGTGCAATAAACTTAGTGTCAGTAGGGAGACCGTAAGGACTGCCATCAGGCTATTGGTTGAGGAAGGTGTTGTCTATACCGTCAAGGGTAGCGGAACCTTCTTCAACAAGAAACGTCTTTTGATGCACGAATCTCTGCCAGAGAACGGAGAGCTCAAGATTGGCGTTATTGTCCAAGGCCAGGACAATAACGCCAATTCCAATCTTCTGAAGGGAATAAGGAGTGCCCTTTCTGATAAATCAGTTGAGCTGAAGATCTTTTATACGGACAATAAGCTCATAAATGAGCGTAAATGTCTCATGGCATGTACCAAGGGCTTTCATGGCCTTATTGTCGACGGGGTGAAGGCGAGTATGATCAATCTCAATCTCGACTGCTATTCAACCTTGTATGAGAAGGACATCCCAATAATATTCTACAACAACTTCTATGCAGGTTCCAACTTTCCCAAAGTCACAATCGCTGACGGCCAGTGTGCAGACGAGCTGGTAAAAAGATTGACAGAATCTGGTCACCGCCATATTGCAGGCATTTTTGTCTATGATAACTACCAAGGCATTGAAAAGTACAAGGGGTATGTGCATGCCCTGCAGAAGTATGGTGCTTCCTATGATGACAGCTATGTGAAATGGTTCATCTCCGAAGATACACAAGAGGAGAAGGAGCTGTTCCGCTCGCTGTGGAGGTTTCTCAAGGCACTACCCAAATGCACTGCAATTGTCTGTTGCAACTTCATGCTTCTCAAGAGCGTGTTGCGCTTATTGGCCAAGCATGGTAAAACTGTTCCGAAGGATTATTCAGTTGTCGGCTTCGATTATTCCGATACTGATTGGCAGGAAAGCGGCATCACCAGCTCGATTCATCCTGGGTTTGAGATGGGGTTTGAGGTCGGCACCCGCATCTTTCAGATGATTTGTGATAATGAGTATAAAATTCATGACTATTCGTATGTTTTCAAGCCGACTATTTTCAGTGGGACTTCAATCCAAGATGTGCGAAAAAAGGATCTGTAATGCATGGTAGTATGAAACGAACCCATATAACGCTTATGATAAAGCCTTCTTCCTCTGCCTGTAATCTTGCTTGTGATTACTGCTTCTACCATGAGACGGCTTCGCATAGAGAAGTTGGACAGCGACCTTTCATGAAAGAGGAGGTGATGATGGCCATCATCACCAAGGGTTTGGCAGAGGCCAAGAGCTGCTCCTTTGTCTTTCAGGGAGGTGAGCCCTCCCTGATAGGGCTTCCTTTCTACGAGAAGTTTGTAGAGGTTGTAAACAGTCTCAACACAGAGGGGTCTCCCATCCACTACGCATTCCAAACCAATGGCATGCATATTGATGAGGCTTGGGCAACATTCTTTACGAAAAACAATTTTTTGGTAGGGGTTTCCTTTGATGGTTCTCCCCGTCTGCACGATATGCACCGCTTTGATGCTCAGGGCAACAAGAGTGCACGCTCTGTGTTGGACGGCATTGCACTGTTGCGTGAGAGTGGGACTGAGTTCAATGTGCTTGGTGTGGTGACCAATGAGCTTGCCCAGAATGTCGACCTCATGTGGAACTATATGACAGGTCATGGCCACAGATACCTGCAGTTCATCCCTTGCATGGAGAGCCTGACTGAAATTCATGAGAAGCAGTTTCTCACCCCTGAGAACTATACCCAGTTTCTCAAACGCCTCTTTGACCTCTGGTTCGATGCTTGGGAGAAGGGCAACCCTGTCTCCATCAGGTTCTTTGACAATCTGGTGGGAATGCTTGCCGGCTACCCCCCGGAGAGCTGTGATATGGCAGGCGTCTGTTCTGTACAATATGTGGTCGAAAGTGATGGCGGCATCTATCCGTGTGACTTCTACTGCGATGATGCTTCCTGTCTGGGGAACCTGCTCACTGACGATTTTGCATCGCTTGATGCAAAAAGGGCAGAGATACGCTTCATAGAGGACTCTCCCAACGCACTAGACGCTTGCACCTCCTGCCCCTGGAAACTGCTGTGTCGGGGTGGGTGCAAACGCTACAGGGATGAAGGCGGGTACAAGTTCTGTCCTACCATGTTGGAATTCTATCCGTATGTAATCAAACGCCTGGAGCATGTGGCTCGCACCCTGGTGCGTTAATCAGTTGTAAGGGAGATCTCTCATTGTGGAAATAGTACTGGTAATTGTGACGTTTTTTGCGACTGTGCTGGGTGCCATCAGTGGTATTGGTGGGGGAGTCATCATCAAGCCTGTAATGGATGCCTTGTGTGACTACCCTGTCTCGACCATCAGTTTCCTCAGTGGGAATACTGTACTGGCCATGACAGCGGTATCCCTTCTGCGAAGCAGAAAGGATACCATAAAGATCGATACTGTAGTTGGGTTTCCCCTTGCCCTCGGGGGTGCTCTTGGTGGCGTGGTGGGGAAGATTATCTTTACCATCGTCAAGCAGAACACCCAGCATGATGCTCGTATAGGGATGATCCAGAACATCATCATGGTAGTACTGACTGCAACGGTTTTCCTCTATGTGCTCAATAAGCAAAAGATCAGGACGCTGCACATGACAAGCTGGATTGGATCGCTCTCCTCTGGTTTGGCTTTGGGCATATTCTCCTCCTTTCTTGGTATTGGTGGTGGGCCGATAAACATCATGGCCCTTTCCTACCTCTTCTCCATGGATAGCAAGCATGCTGCCATAAATTCACTGTATATCATCTTCTTTTCCCAGGTTGCCAACCTGCTGACAAATATCATCCAAGGTGCCATTCCTGAATTCTCAGCCGTCCTGCTTGCCGCTATGATGGCCTCTGGTATTGTCGGTGCTATGGCAGGAAGGACTGCATCATCTAAGCTGGACAACCGCCAGATTGACAGGTTGTTTATGATCATCATGCTTGTTATAGTGGCTCTTTCGGCCTACAATGTGTTTGGGTATGCTTCTCTGGGGTAAGAGCCAGTGTACTACATTTTTTGCAATTTGTTCTTTCTCAAAACCCCAATTGACTATATAGTTTACTATTAGTTTGTCATATGATATTTCTTTACATGGGCAGCTTCTCTCTCAATCAAGGGGTACTACACATGATACGAATCACAAAAAGAGTCTTTAGCGACCTCGCTATCTGGATGATGGGCTTTGGAATCCTGGTTGGGCTGGTCTTCCCGTTCTTCATGCTCCTGTTGGGTATTGAGCCATCTATAGTAATGACCTGGTGGTTCTTTGCAGTCTGCATGTTGGCAGGCCTTTGTGTGGGTGCGGTCAACATCATGCTGTCCCATCGTATTGTGGGAGACCGTCTGAACTTGCTGGCAAAGCACATGAAGGATATTGAGAACCACCTCAAGTCCATAACAGGGAGTGCCCAGTCCATGGACTGCACCCCTGCCAACTGCCATATTCCCGTTGACTCAGAGGATGCCATAGGGGCCAGTAGCCTTGCCTTCAACAACCTTGTCGACACCCTAGCCAAATCAATCCAGATCGAGATGGACATCAGGGCCTATACCCAGTTGCTTTCCACACATCTGGAGACAGACCATCTTTGCCGAAATGCCCTCACAAGCCTGAATATGATGATTGGCTGCCCCTCTGGAGCCATCCTTGTTGAAGATGGTGGGGAATTGCGTGTCTATCATACGGTAGGGCTTACAAAATCAAGTTCGCTGAGTACAAACCCCCTGATTCTTGATTCAATGCAGACACTCAAACGTAATGTCATCAACATACCTGAGGATGTGATGCTTGAAGGCGTCATGACATCCTTCCGCCCCAGAGAGATTATTGTGGAGCCTATCGTCTACAAGCATCAGAGCTTAGGTGCTGTAGTGCTTGCCTCTGACCAGACCTTCTCCCCAGAGGTATTGGATCACCTGGACTTGTTTGGAACCAGTCTGGCTCTTGCCTTGCATAATGCCATTACCCACGACCAGGTGCAGAAGTTAGCAGCTATCGACCCGCTGACCAATGTCTATAACCGTCGATTCGGGCTCTCCCGCCTCCATGAGGAGTTTGTCAGGGCAGTCAAACAGAACATGGCCTTGGCAGTCCTTATGATCGATATCGACCATTTCAAGCAGGTCAACGATGTCTATGGGCATACTGTCGGAGACAGGGTGCTGCGCACCATCGCAGGCACTACCCGCACCCAGATGCGCGAAGGGGATATCCTCGTCCGCTTGGGAGGGGATGAGTTCATGGTTGTCCTCTTGGGTGCATCAAAGGCCGATGCCCTGGAAGTGGGGGAGGCTATCAGACGTCAGATCGACGAGAAGCACATCAAGTACGGCGAACAGTCAATCCATGTGACACTCAGCCTTGGAGGGGCCTCGTTCCCCGAATTGGACGTCGAGTATGAAAAAGATCTCCTTGAAGCAGCTGACCAAGCGTTATACCGGGTCAAGGAGTCAGGAAGAAACAAGATGGCCTTCTAAGGGATACGTTCTTCCATATCCTGTTAGGTCATGCCATACTCGTATCATTGTAGTAGGAGATTATCTGTATGTATATCCAATGCACCAAAAAACTATTTGAACACCTCGATCCGTTGTGTTTGAAGCTTTCGACACCATATGAATCAACCTATTGTTGGCATGCAAACTGTTTTGAACTGCATGGCTTACAATATGTGATGTTTCTCAACGATACTGGAGATGAGGATCTTCTCATAAAGGTAGAGTCCTTTCAGGATTTTGGCAAACAAGTGGAACTTGCTCTCCATTTCGACATGGAAAAAAATGGCCTTACTGCTGTGGAAATAGCCAAGTATATGGAAGACACTGGGCCAATTGCCTTTGCGCTTACCCAGGATCAAGTTCTGATAGCCAGATTGAACAACCGTATAAAAAGGCTGAAGGAGTCAAGATCTTCACGACTTCTTTTCCCTGGTGTATTTCCGGATACAGGTAACGATGCTACTTTTGAGAATTCTTTGGATGCTGTTATTGAAAGGGTTATTGATAAGATTTTAGGAGACTTGGCTTATCCTATGTCAAGGAACACGGCAAAGACAAAGTCCAAAGCACCCAAGAAGATAGTTCCGACATCTGCTCTGAGCTTGGATAAAACCCCAATGATCGCCATTGATGCGGAGTTGATGCTGTATAGGGAGGAGAAGGTGACACGAAGTTTCCTTGTTCCCCTGGAGATGGACTTTGGAACACTTGGGACGATCCTTCAGATGGGCTTTGGATGGAGCGAGGGCTCTGGTCATGAGTTCCATCTGAAGCGTGATACCATTCGTATTGGTGCGGACAGCAGTGATATGTATATGCGGCTGATGTTTGAAGGCAAGCATACGCAGGTGCTCAGCGAAGGTGAGACTGTCCTCTCTGACTTCATCCCTGGGGTGCGGAAGATACAGTATCATTTTGGTTTTGACCGAGGTTGGTTGCTGGACATCTCAGTGAAGAAGGCCCCAGATGCCGATGGCGGACCTTATGTTACGTGTACAGGAGGACAGGGGACTACTCCACCCGAGGATTGTGGTGGCCCTCCTGGGTATGATGAGCTGTGTGAGATCCTGGGTGACCCTACCCATGTCGAGTATGCAGAGACAGTAGAGTGGATACATGACAATCGCAATGCCAAGTTTGACCTGAAGCGCATCAACACGGCCCTGAAGAGGCTGAAATTTGTTGATACCACCCGCTGACCATACAGAGGTTCTTGCCTTGCTTGGCATGCCATGGTAGGGTTCATCTACTAGGAGATTAAAGTCATGTATATCCAATGCACCAAAAAACTGCTTGCCAAACTTGAACAACCCTATGGGGTGTTGCCCAATCCTCCTGAAGCATTTTATTGCTGGCATGCAAGCATATTTGAACAGAGGGACATCCTGTATATGGTCATGATGAATGACCTCACCGGCGAGGAGAACTTCTTCGAGGTGGAAACGTTTAAGGATTTCAACAAGAAAGTGCTCTCAGAGATACGATTGGGGATGAGAGATGCTGGAGCCTCTGCAAAAGAGGCTTCCGCCTACATGAAGAAGGCAGGACCTCTTACCTTTGGTCCCACAAGCGACCGTTCAATGGTAGGAGAGTTGGGTGGGTTTACCAAAAGGATGAAAAAGTTCGTCGATATGATGGAAGGCTTTAAGGAAATCCTCGCTGACCCTCAGCAGCGTGAAGAACTGTTCGCTGCTGTAGATGAGATGTTTGAGACGATGAGGCCAGCCCCTCAGAAATCCAAGGCAGTCGTTGGAAAGGACGAGATCACCCCAATGGTCGCCCTTGATGTGAAGTTGGTCCTCATGGGAGGCAAACAGGTGAAGCGAAGCTTCTTGGTTCCCCTGCACATATCTTTTGCCACCCTCCATATCATCCTGCAGATAGGATTCGGTTGGTATGATAGCCACCTCCATGAGTTCAGCCTAAAAAAGGATAGTGTGACCATTGGCATGAGCCTGGGAGATATGGGCATTGAAGAGGATGATGACGATATGCTTGATGAGGAGGAGACGATGCTTTCGGACTTTATCCCCAGCGAACGGAGTTTCAGGTACCTCTATGATTTTGGTGACGGCTGGGAACATGTCATCAAGGTCGGAAAGGTAACGACCGTCAAAGGTGGTCCTTTTGTGGAATGCACCGGAGGGGAAGGCTCCACCCCTCCTGAGGATTGCGGTGGCGTTGTAGGGTATGAGAACCTTTGTGAAATCCTAGGCGACCCTACCCACGAAGAGTATGATGAGATGCTAGAGTGGGCAGGTGATGACTTTGATGCTGGCTTTGACAAGGCCTTCATCAATGAGGAGCTAAAAGAACTGCAGTTTGTCCCTCATCCTAGCAGCTAGTGAAAGGATGATACAAACAAAATCCAAAGCGACACCTGCACCTATCACGCTATCGCCCACATCAAGTGGTATCACCACCGTGATGGTGCCCCTCGATGTTGAACTGAAGCTCCTTGGTGACAAAAAGGTAGAGCGCAGCTTCTTGGTGCCTCTTGCTATGAACTTCCGTTCACTCAATAGGATTCTTCACATTGGGTTCGGGTGGACAGGTGCCCACACTCGTTTGCAGACAGAGCCTGGGTCATGATCAACGCGAAGAGCTGTATGACACTTGCAGTGAGCTGCTTTCTGACTACATCCCCGCTGCAAAACGTTTCGACTATGAGTATGATTTTGGTGATCGATGGAAGCATGTCATCAGAGTAGGTAAGACAAAGATTGTCGAAGGTGGGCCCTCTGCCGAGTGCACAGGAGGTCAGGGTACAGCCCCTCCTGAGTCCAGGGCTTGCCCTGGGGTATTGATACCTTTCATTTGGATTTCATCAATGCGAGACTGAAACGGCTGAATTTCACTACTGAACCAGCCTGATCCCTACGGCTTTCTTGGTTGCCATGTTTGCCCTTGACATGGTAGGGTCTTTGTATAATAGGAGACCATCAGGTATGTATATCCAATGCACAAAAAAGCTGCTCGCAAAACTTAGCCAGCCCTATGAAGAGCTATTCAATCCCCCCGAAGCACAGTATTGCTGGCATGCAAACTATTTCGAGCACCAGGGAATAGTGTTTGTAGTGATGATGAACGATTATTCTGAGGATGAATTTTTTATCCAATTGGACTCCTTTAAGGATTTTAAGGCGCAATTTATGAAAGAGTTGCAGAGGGATATGAAGGAAACTGGAATCTCCCCCGAAGAAATTTCCCGGTACATCAAAGAGGCTGGACCGAGTACGTTCGGACCCACAAGCGATCGTTCTAAGATCGCCAAGTTGAACGGCTTTACTCGAAGGTTCAAGGAATTTGCCATCAGCACACTAGCCTTTCTGCATGCGATGGATGAACAGGCTAGGGAAGAGGGACGTCCCCTTAATTTCGGAGAATCTGAGGAAGCGTATCCAACATTTAACGATAGGCCCAAGCTTGCCCCTAAAACTCCAAAGAAGACTACTCCTACAAAACTTGCCAGGACACTCATGATTTCCCTCGATGTAAAGTTGAAACTTCTGGGAGGCAAAAAGGTGACCCGCAGCTTCCTTGTTCCAATCGATATGAATTTTACTGCCCTTAATGATGTCCTGCAGGTGGGCTTCGGGTGGACTGACACCCACCTCCATGAGTTTGTTTTCATGAAGTATGGTTTTAGTGTCGGAACGATGGAGGACAATCCCTACAGCAAAGGGTCTGAGTTGTTAGGTATGCATGGAATGCATGATGAGGATACTACGGCGCTTTCTGATTTGCTCCCCACCGTACGAAGCTTTACCTATCTCTATGATTTTGGAGATGCTTGGGAACATATCATTACAGTAGGGGAGTTAGGATATGTCGATGGCCCCCCCTATGCAAAGTGCACAGCAGGTCGGGGAATGACACCTCCTGAGGATAGTGGAGGAGCGTATGGCTATGCCCAATTGCGTAAGATTCTCAAGGATCCCAAGCATGAAGAGTATGGGGAGAATGCGATGTGGGCGAGGTATGACTTTGATGGTGGCTTTGATCTGGAAAGGACCAATAAAGATTTGAGTGAAATTGTGTTTACTCCTCATCTCATAGAAGAGTAGGGAACTATACCGACGCTGGCCATGGCTTTCTTGGTTTCCTAGGGTGTTTGGTGTTTTGTTCTTTGTATCATCTTTGTGTTGGTGTCGTTGCTAGGGGGGAATAATTTTCTTCAAATAAATTCTTGACTCTATAGTTACTATAGGGTTTATCGTGAGTAATCAACATTGGAGACTCTTGATGAACCAGAAGAAACTTATTCGAAATGCTCGGGCCATAGTATCCTGTGACGGGCAGGACACAGTATATACTGATGCAGACATCCGCATCGACGGCTATGCTATTGATGCAATAGGTAAGGACCTGGATGCAAGCGGATGCACCATCATCGATGCCAAAGGGATGTTTGTCTATCCTGGGCTTATCAACACCCATCATCACTTCTTCCAGACCTTTGTCAGGAACCTTTTGACCATTGACTATCCCAATCTGTTGGTTGTGGACTGGCTGGATAAGATATACCCGATCTTCTCGGAGATCGACAGTGATGCAATCTACTACTCCTCCCTAGTTGCCATGGCGGATCTTCTCAAGCATGGGTGTACCACAGCCTTTGACCACCAGTATTGCTATACGAAAAAGACCGGCAAGTCTCCTGTGGACCGTCAGTTTGAGGCTGCTTCCCTGTTGGGTATCCGCTACCATGCAGGAAGGGGATGCAATACTTTGCCCAAAAGCGAGGGAAGTACCATCCCCCTTGCGATGTTGGAGACTACAGATGAATTCCTCCTTGATTGCGAACGGCTCATCTCTCGCTACCATGATCCTTCTCCCAACAGCATGGCCCAGATTGTAGTAGCACCCTGTCAGCCCATAAACAGCTATGAGGAGACTTTTGTAGAGTCTGTGAAACTTGCACGTTCCAAGGGTGTGAGACTGCATACCCATCTTGGTGAGGGGGAAAACCCCATCATGCTTGAGCGCTATGGAAAACGTACCCTACAATGGGCAGAAGAGATTGGGTTTGTAGGGGAGGATGTCTGGCTTGCCCATGGTTGGGAACTACAGAAAGACGAATATGAAGTAATGGCAAGAACCAAGACAGGGCTTTCACACTGTCCAGCCCCTGCTGTGTTGGGAGGCTTCCCCATCCTTGATATCCCAGCCATGCAGAAGGCAGGCATGAATATCTCCCTCGGCTGTGACGGTTCTTCAACCAATGACAGCTCGAACCTCCTTGATTCCCTGCGCATGGCGTACCTGATGCAGTCGTATCACAGCAAACAGCGTGGAGGCGCCCCCTCGTCGTATGAGATGCTGAAGATTGCCACCGTCAACGGGGCAAAGACGCTGGGAAGGGATGACCTGGGATCACTGCAAGTGGGCAAGGCCGCCGACCTGTTCTTCATCGACAGCAATGCGCTGGAACTTGCAGGTATGCTGCATGATCCAGCGAACATGCTTGCCCGTGGAGGGGTGACAGGGGCTGTGAACCTTACCATGGTTGGAGGAAAGGTCGTCTACGAAGATGGACACTTCCCAGGCCTAGCAGAGGAAGTGTTGGCTAAAGAAGCAGAAGCTTGTTGTTCCAAATCCCTTCGGAATTTTTTCCCTGAGATATTTGCATAGGAAGACTTGAGACTAAGAGGAGAACTATCATGAGAAAAAAAGTACTGTTGGCTTGTCTGGTTGTAGTACTGGGCTGTTCGGTTCTGTTTGCTGGTGGTGCAGCAGAAAAAAAAGATGCAAGTGGCAAGCTCAAGGTTGCCTTGTTGCTTTCAGGCCCTGCAAATGACCAAGGTTGGAATGCCATTGCCTTTGCAGGTCTCAAAGCTGCAGAAGAGCAGTACAACATTGAGACTGCCTACTCTGAAAATGTGGGGATCGCCGATGGTGAGGCTGCCTTTCGTGACTATGCCGCACAAGGCTATGACCTGGTGATAGGCCACGGTTTCCAGTTCGGAGAACCTGCAGTACGGGTATCTTCCCAGTTCCCGAAGACCAAGTTCATGGCAATTGAGTCAAACTCTTTCTCTGAGAATACCGCTTCCTACGTCATGGCTTGCGAACAGGCAGGCTATCTGATGGGAATGCTCTCTGCCTCCATGTCCAAGACAGGGACTATTGGCATCGTCGGCGGTTTTGAACAGCCCTCCATCGTAAAGGTTGTGGAAGCCTATAAGCTTGGGGCCAAAAAGGTTAATCCTTCCATACGAGTGCTTGAAGCGTATGTGAGCAGCTTTACTGATGTTTCCCTGGGCAAGGAAGCTGGACTGTCCATGGCAGACCAGGGAGCCGATGTACTCTCCCATATTGCCAACCAGGCAGGTACCGGGGTGATAAAGGCAGCAGAAGAACGAGGCTTGCTTGCAACCGGGGACTCCTATGACCAGAACTCCATCGCCCCGAACACTGTCATGGCCTCTACTGTCTACAGCGTACCTGCTCTTGTGCTCACAGCAGTTGACAAGGTGATACAGAATACCTATGTCGGTGGGGTTTACAACCTTGGTATGAAGGAAGGGGTTGTCGATATCTCCGGCTACAACAGCTTTGAGGATAAGATTCCCCAACAGGTAAAGCTTTTGATAGCCGATATCAAAGCGAAAATCCTTGATGGAAGCCTGAAGGTTCCCGTTATCGAGTCCAAGTAGAGGTTCAGAAGACAAGCTCCTTCCCGTCTTTGGTGAGGAGCTTGCTGTTAGGGAGTGTAAGGGGAGTTGGTACCATGCCGTCACTAGAGATGAGAAACATCACCAAAACCTTCTTTGGCAAGAGTGCCAACCAGAATGTGAACTTCACAGTCGGGCAAAGTCAGATACATGCCCTGCTGGGAGAAAATGGTGCAGGCAAGACAACCCTCATGAATATTCTCTATGGGATATACCAAGCTGATGGGGGTGAGATCCTCCTGGACAATGAAGCTGTCCTGATCTCTTCCCCGAAAGTTGCCATTTCCCATCACATTGGTATGGTGCATCAGCATTTTACGCTGGTTCCCACCCTGACTGTCTCTGAAAACATCACCTTGGGATTGAAAAGCCCCGGCTATCCGTTTGTGCATCGACGCTCCCTTGATGAGAAGATTCGCTCGCTTTCACAAAAGTATGGCCTTGAGGTCGATCCCACAGCCTTGGTCTCATCATTGTCTGTAGGGCAGCAACAGCGCGTGGAGATCATCAAGCTTCTCTATAGGGAAGCAAAGCTTCTTATCTTGGACGAACCTACAGCAGTGCTTACTCCCCAGGAAGTCCAGAGTTTCTTTACCGTCCTGAAGAGGTTGCGCTCTGAAGGGCACTCGGTAATCATCATCACCCACCATATTGAAGAGGTCCTTGCCATAACCGATTGTGTGACCATCCTGAGGAATGGGATCAACGCAGGTGAGGTTGTCACCTCAAGAACCTCCAAGGAGGAGCTCTCCATGCTGATGATCGGACGAAAGCTCCAGCGCGAACAGCGTCAACCTGTGCTGTGTTCTCAAGACCGAACTGGTCTTGTAGTCACAGACGTTGCACTCAAAGATGGCCGCTTGGGTCCGATCAGTCTCTCCATCGCACCAGGCAAGATATTTGGCATCGCCGGTGTCGATGGGAATGGACAGAAGGAGCTTGCTGAGCTGATCTTGGGCATACGAAAGTCTCAAGGGGGTAGTATCACCCTCGATGATGTTGCCCTCGACGCGTTGGGAATTCATAAGAGAAAGAATCTGGGTATCGGATACATCTCTGACGACAGGCTCTCTGACAGCCTGGTCCTTGATATGGATCTGAAGGAGAATATGTTACTGAAGCTGCAGGGAAACAATCGTATGAAACGGTATGGCCTGCTAGATAGGAAGGCCATACAGGCCTGTACCGAGCAAGCGGTCAAGGAGTATCAGATCAAGACCTCTTCTCTCTCCTGCCCTGTGAGGCTTCTTTCTGGAGGCAACCAGCAAAAGCTCATCCTGGCGCGTGAGATGGAGGGCAGTCCCCGTCTGGTCGTAGCGTGTCAGCCTACCCGGGGTTTGGATATTGGGGCTTCAGAGTCTGTACACAAAGTCCTTCTTGATTTGCGGGCAGGAGGGTGTTCTGTCCTGCTTATCTCTGCCGACCTGGAAGAGATCCTTGAACTGAGTGATGACATTGCAGTCATGCATGGGGGGCTCCTCATGGATGTGATCCCCAACAGGGATGTCGACCTTACCTATGTAGGCCTTCTTATGGCAGGTACCAGACCAGGGGGTATGCAATGAAGATGACTCGGGAGACCTTTGTATCCTTCTTGCTGACTACCTTTATTGTCCTTGCCGTTTCCTTCCTCCTGATCCTGATGGTCGGGGGCAGCATACCCCTTTCTGTTGCAAGTTTCATGCGTGGTATCGTAGGTTCCTGGTACGCCTTCAGCGAGGTACTGGTCCGGGCAACTCCACTCATTCTTGCCGGCCTTGGTGTCTCTGTTGGTTTTCGCACCGGTTTTTTGAACATTGGGGCTGAGGGGCAGCTCTATATGGGCGCTATAGCCATAACAGCTTTGGGCGTCTATGCCCCAGGTCTTGGCGCTCCTTTTATGATACTATTCGCTATCGTACTGGGTTTCCTTGCAGGGGGGCTTTGGTCGGTCATCCCGGGGATCTTGAAGGCACGATTTGGTCTTTCAGAGGTCATCAACACCATCATGCTCAACTATATTGCGATTAACCTGGTGGGAATACTGGTGCGTACCTTGCTGAAAGACCCTTCCTATCCGTATCCAATGTCGCCTATGCTTCCCGCTTCGGCCTCATTGTTCTCTCTGTTACCTCCAACTCGCTTGCATGCAGGAATTCTCATAGCTCTTGCAACTGCAGGTGGAATCCACGTGCTCATGTTCCATACATCGGCAGGATTTCGCATGCGAGCTGTTGGATTAAATAAGCGCGCTAGTCTCTGTGCTGGAATTTCTGTCACCAGGAATATTGTCCTGTCCTCTCTGATCAGTGGAGGACTCGCAGGTGTTGCCGGGGTGTGTGAGGTAGCTGGTCTGCATCATAGGCTCATAGAAGGCATCAGCCCCAGCTATGGCTATCTTGCCATCATCGTGGCCTTGCTTGGAGGCAACAGGCCCTTGCGAATCGTGGTCTCTGCCATTGGAATCGCCGCCTTGCAAGTCGGTTCCATGTCGATGCAACGGGGTGCGGGAGTACCTACCTCCATCGCCTCGATCATCATGGGCCTTCTGGTCGTTATGATTCTCGCCCGTAAACAGCTGTTTGGCTGTAAGGAAGTCTAGGATGGAAGTAACTACACTAGCGGCCGCTAGTGCCTTCTTGGCAGCTATGGTTCGCATGGCAACCCCTATTGCCCTTGCAGGGTTGGGGGAGACCATATCAGAACGTTCAGGCGTGATAAACATCGGGGTGGAAGCTATCATGTTAAGTGGGGCTTTCTTCAGCTTCCTAGGGATGTTCACTACAGGTAGCATGTTCATAGGGCTTCTGTGCGGTATGGCTGGGGGGGTTGCAGTGAGCATGCTGCATGCTCTTTTGAGCATCCGCTGTAAGGCTGACCAGACCATATCCGGTCTTGCCCTTAACTTCCTCTTCTTGGGACTGACGAGCTTCTTGTTTCTCATGGAGTTTGGCAAGAGCACAACCCTTCCCTCCATCCCTGTCATCAGAGCTATACGCGTTCCTATCTTGGGTCGCATTCCTCTTATCGGTGAGGCCTTGTTCCACCAGGATCCGTTTGTCTATACGATGTTGGCCCTTGTGCTCATTCTTTGGATCCTGTTCTACAAGACCGAGTGGGGAGTCATCCTGCACGCTGTAGGGGAGAACCCCCGAGCTGCCGATACTGTGGGCATACGGGTGAACAGGGTGCGCTATCTCGCTTGCTTTGCCAATGGTTTGCTAGGGGGTCTGGGCGGTACTTATCTAGCAATGGTCAAGCTTGGTTTCTTTATGGAGAACCTTACCTCAGGCAAAGGGTATATCGCCTTGGTTGCTGTACTACTCGGGCGTAGGAATCCTGTGGGGGTGTTGTGCGCCGCCCTAGTCATCGGTGCCTCTGAAGCCTTGCAGATACGCCTGCAGACCATGGGAACCGCCATTCCTTCCCAAGCCTTTACCATGCTTCCCTATTTGGTCACGATAGTGGTGCTTTTCTTATCCATTGGAAAGGGGAATGACCCTTCGGCGTTGGGCGTACCCTATGAGCGTGACAAGCGTTGAGGCCCGTGCTACATTGCACAGATGAAAGACTACTTTTCCATAGGAGAGTTCAGCGAGCTTTTCGGTGTTGATGTGCAGACCTTGCGCTACTATGACTCCATAGGGTTGCTTGTTCCTGCCCATCGTGATGCAGGTAGTGGGTATCGAAAATATAAGTTTGACCAAGTCTATCATTTTGCTTCGATCCGATACCTCAAGCGTCTGGGGTATTCGCTTAAGCAGATACAGCTTTTCCTATCCTCCCGTTCCCTCGAGCATACGATGG
This sequence comes from Sphaerochaeta sp., assembly GCA_016342655.1. GTDB lineage: Bacteria > Spirochaetota > Spirochaetia > Sphaerochaetales > Sphaerochaetaceae > Sphaerochaeta. The sequence goes on from JAEINL010000039.1 coordinate 18,018, forward strand.
GACAACTACGGATGCAGTCGGAGCAACTGAAACAGCGTTGGAACGAACTGATGAATATCGATTCAGCCATACAGCGCAAGCTCGAGTTTGTAGAAAAGCAGTTGCCTCTTGTTGATTTCCAGCGTGTCATAAGAAAAACCTTCCCAAAGCGCTATTTTCTTGATATTGGAGTTGAGGAGTCCCTGTATGGTTCGGATGTCTTCTACTTTTTTCCGACGTTGGTCTTTTACCACGGGGAGAAGAAACGCTTTGGTGCTTACCTATTTAGCCAAGAGAAACCCTATGGAACCATAGGGGAAGTCTTACCCATTCAAGGGGGTCCTTTCCTGTGTGCTTACCATCATGGATCCTATGAAAGTATTGATGAGACCTTTTTGAGGATACGAGAGGATGCCAAGCTCTTGTCCCTTGCAGACTACACTATCAACTTCAATATTGTGGACCAGTTTGTGGAGCATGATAATCGTCGTTTCATTACTGAGGTGCAAATTCCTATTCTTGGGTAAAGGCTCTTGCACAAGGATCTGTATCTGGTATGCTGTAGCAGACAATAAAGGAGAGAACCTATGCGTTTGGGTGTTATAGCAGATGATTTCACCGGTGCGACAGATATTGCAGGCTTCCTGGTAAAGAACGGGATGGAGACAGCCATGTTCAATGGTGTCCCTGATAGCATCCCTGATGGCCTTACCGAAGCCTTGGTGGTAAGTCTGAAGATTCGCTCATGCCCGGTAGGGGAGGCTGTCCAGAAGGCCCTTTCAGCTTTGGCCTTTCTTCAGGAAGCAGGATGCACCAAGTTCTACTACAAGTACTGCTCCACCTTCGATTCAAGCAGGGAGGGGAATATCGGTCAGGTCACCGATGCCTTGATGAAGGCCCTAACAACCTCCCTTACCCTTATCTGTCCTGCTCTTCCCATCAATGGGAGGACTGTCTATAAGGGGTATCTGTTTGTCAACGACCAGTTGCTCAGTGATTCTCCCATGCGCAACCATCCCATCACCCCTATGCGGGACTCAAAGCTCGAGCGCCTTATGCAAGGGCAGTTCACTGGCTTGAGTGCGCATATATTCTCTGGTGATATGGCTCAAGGCCCTGACCATGTCAGGACATTGGTAGAGCAATACAAAGATACAGACAAAAATGTTCAGTACCTTATCGTTGATATCCTCACCGAAGAGGACCTTGAAACCATTGCCCGGGCGACTGAGGATTTTCCTCTGGTTACCGGAGGATCAGGTCTGGCACTGGGCATTGCCCATCTTTACAACCAGAGGTTGGGAAGGCCTGAAGAGGAAGTGGTCAGCTTTGTACCCAAGAAAGACAGGGCCGTTATCATAGCAGGTTCCTGCTCTGCCCAGACCAATGCACAGGTCGCCTACTATAAGGACAAGGCTCCTAGCCTACGAATTGACGAGGACAAGTGTCTGAATCAGAAGGGGTATTCGGGGGAGCTAGCGCTGTGGGTGCTCGCCCAAGATACTAAAGGCCTTGCCCCCATGCTCTATGCTACTCGAAATGCAGAGGAGCTTGCCAAGATCAAGGCGTTGTATCCCCAAGAGAATGTCTCTGCCATAATTGAAAAGATCATTGGATGTGTGACCAAGATCCTTGCCTTTCAGGGCGTGAAGAACTTCATTGTGGCAGGAGGGGAGACCAGCGGGGTGGTTGCCACCACCTTGGGTGTCTCGTCCTACCTTGTCGGTCCTCAGATAGACCCAGGTGTTTCCTGGGTTCGTTCCCTCGATGGGACCATGCATCTGGCTTTCAAGTCAGGTAATTTCGGTATGGTTGATTTCTTCGAAAAAGCACAGGAGATGTGTCATGAATGAGTTTGAAGCTAAAATATCCTTAGTGACGTTTGCCAAATCCCTCTTTGACCGTGGGTATGCGGTAGGCAGTGCTGGAAATATCTCCATGATGCTGGAGGATGGTACCTTCTTGGCCACTCCTTCAGGTTCGTCGTTTGGTACGTTGAATGAAGTGGATATCAGTCATTTCGATGAGGAGGGAACACTGTTGGGTGGCAAACCACCAACCAAGGAAGTTCCCCTTCATCTGGCATGTTATCAGACGCATCCATCGGTGCGCTCTGTAGTCCATCTGCATGCCACCTATTCAACCTTGCTTGCCAGTTGTGAAGGTCTGCTTGACGGGCTCCCGTTTGACCCCTTCACCCCCTATTATGTCATGCAAATTGGGGAAGTAGGGGTGTTGCCTTACCGCAAGCCAGGCTCTGTATTGCTTGCCAGGGATATAGAGCAGAGGCCACAGTTCACTACCTACCTCATGGCCAATCATGGGATGCTGGTCTGTGGCACATCCCTGTCCAAGGCTGTCTTTGCTGCAGAGGAGTTTGAGCAGAGTGCCAAGCTCTGGTACTTGGGTCAGTCTCTGGCTATACGGTACTTGCGAGAGGATGAGATTGAGGAACTGAAGGCTGGAAAGTAGCAGAAAGAGTCAGGTTGAACGACTCAGCTTCCTGAAGGTTCCCATCATCATGATGAGGAAAATCATCCATGGGATGAGCGAGAGTAACGAGCATACAAGCCCGACCGTACCTGCTGTTGATGGGATGACCATAAGAAAGCCTGAGATCAAGCCCACTGTCGCTGTCTTGTTTCCGAATACACTATTTCTCATGACCAATGCCGTTGCTAGCAAGGTGATGCCGTTCAGTACGTAATAGATGTTGAAGGCTGTCCCTTTCCATTGGAAGATGAGGGCCTCTGCTATGGTAAGGAGGTTCTCCCTTGGCATCTTTGCATATTCTCTGGCTGTCTGCCACATTTCAAAGGCAGGATTGCTAGAGAAGAATGAGGCGATACCAAGCAATCCCAAGAGGATTGCAACCATCATCACAGGTTCGTTTTTCTCTTTGAGAATCAGGTAGAGGGCCAGATACAAGAGCACTAAGAGCATATTGTCTACAATGAAGAGCAGATCCATCTGTAGCAGCCCAAGGGCCCAGTTCTCGGTAAAGAGTGCAAGCCAGAGTTCTGCTGTTTCAGGGGGGAACGAAACAAAGAAAACAATGATTTGAAGTGGGATGATTACCACCATAGCAATTGAGGCATACATTGCCACCTTGCTTAACGTTCTAGTTGTCTCATTGGTGTGCATGAATACCTCTTGCCGGTAATTCTAAACAGGAATAATGACAGTGTCCATGGTTTTACTTTGTATCACTATGAAGGCCAAGGATAAGGAAAGAAGAATAGTGTCTGAGGTGATGCTGCTGCTATTTTGTATAACGAACAATCCACGTTCTGAACATCTACAGCTCCTTCCAGGCCCATACCAACTCTCTTGCCTGTTCAATATCAAGGCACAAGATTGAATTGCCTCTCTAGGTGTCGTATGCCATGAATAGAATGATTATCAATATGTATGATTATCACGATGTTGGAGATACAAATTAATATTTTTCTGGGTGGCATTATATATATGAATTCATGAATGCATGGTTGTATATGTAGGGAAAGGTAATTCAACATATAAGTGAAAGGAACCAATGGAAAAAGAGGCCAGATAGTTTTTAAGAGCACACATGTCTCTGTTGGATAGGTGTGCATCTAGGGAGCCTTGAATCACTTGCAAATGTTTATAATATAGCAAAATAATTATAGTAAAACTATATATTGTTACAATACAAAAATAGATCTTTTATTGTATTATCCTCGCAACTGTTATACATTTAAAGTGTCCCGTCTTTCTGAAGTAGGTGTATCGTAATCCAAGGGAGTTGAGATATGATGGGAGAAGAAGTAATTATGAATTTCAATTTTAATGAAAGACGTTCAACACAGGCCGCTGCGTTTTTAATCAGGCGTAATGGCAATAAGTTGAATTATATGAAATTAATCAAGTTGCTTTATCTTGTTGACAGAGAGGCTTTGATAAAGTGGCAACAACCTATTACAGGTGATAAGTATTATTCTCTGCCTCTTGGCCCCGTTGTAAGTAAAATTCTTGATAAAATTTGTAGTGGGCCTAACCCAAAATCTCCTGATTATTGGTCCAGTATTATACAGATAGCCCAAAATGATTCATACTCTGTTACAACTATTGATGAACCTGAGTATGATGAACTAAGTAAAAGAGAGATTCGTCTTCTTGAAGGACTTGATGATACGTTTAAAGCTTATTCGCAATGGGATATGGTTGCGTACTGTCATGAAAATCTTCCTGAATGGAAAGATCCGAATGGTTCTAGTGATCAAATAACTATTGAAGATATTTTAAAAACGAGTATCAAGAAGGCCTCTGATAAAGATTTAAATTTTCTCCTAGAAAATGTTGCTTTCAAAATTGCAATCGACAATAAAAATAGTGAGATTGCAGATGCAACCTGGTGACACTTTCCTTTATAGCCATCCAAAAATGAAAAAGCATTTGATGATTGTTGTGTGTGCCAGAATTGATAATCCGGTAATTGGCGAAATCTTACATTGTGTGTATCTGACGACTCTGTATAATACAGGAAAAGAGGACACAGTTTGTATATTTCAGAAAGGCGATCATCCATTTATCACTCATGATTCCTATGTTGAGTATTCTCAATTACTTCATATACGTTCTGAATATCTTCAAAGAGAGTTAGCTATTGGTTTCGCTGTTCCAAAAGAACCCATTTCAGCTACTCAATTGCTTGCTATAAAAACCGCGGCAGGTAATTCTGATGCAATCCATCCTAGAGAGTTAACCTATTTCCAATGATTTGCTCTTATCGAAACCTGTCTTCCTACTTGATTATATTGCGTTCTATCTTGAAATAACGATCATGAATTTGGTTTCTTATTTCAAAATAGATTTACAGATTGAAATTAGCGTGCTACCGTAAGGTGTGTTGTTTCAATGTACAGCTGAGGAGATTTGAGGAATGGAGAACAGGGCAGGTGCATTCAAGTCACAACTTAACGGGGAAATCGCGTACCAGTCGTTCCTTCCTTCCCCCCTTCCTCCGTCCCCTCCTATCATGAACGACAATGAGATGACTCAGTTGCTCATCCAGGCGAATACATGGATTGCAAAATTGGAGAGCATCTCATCATTGATCCCGCATATCGCATTGTTCGTATCAATGTATGTCCGCAAGGAAGCCTTGATGTCATCCCAGATAGAAGGTACTCAGTGTACGCTGGAAGATGTACTCGACCCGACGTTGGAGTTAAACGCGAACCGGGATGTTGCGGATGTCATCAACTATATCAAGGCTACCGATTTCGCAATCAACCGTTTACAGGAGTTGCCACTTTGCAACCGGTTGATCAGAGAGACCCATGCTGTGTTGATGGAAGGGGTGCGAGGGCAGGAGAAAAGCCCAGGGGAGTTTCGCACCTCACAGAATTGGATTGGGGGGGAAGGGGTTTCTTTGAAGAGGGCGCGGTTTGTTCCTCCCCATCCAGATGACATGGTTTTAGCGATGTCCGATCTGGAGAAGTACATGAATGCTCCCGACACCCTTGATGTACTGGCCCGAGCAGCTTTGATCCATTACCAATTCGAGACGATCCACCCGTTCCTGGATGGTAATGGGCGTATAGGACGTTTGATGATAACACTGTTTCTCCTGGAGCAAGAGCTCCTGACGACTCCTGCCCTATACATCTCCTACTTTTTGAAGAAGAACAGGATGGAGTATTACGATCGGTTGACTCTGGTTCGTTCCAAGGGGGATTATGAGCAATGGATCAAGTTTTTCCTGAAGGCTGTCTCTGAATCGGCACAGGATGCCTATGAGAATATCGTGCGCCTGGCAAGGCTCCATGATGATCATGTAGAACGTATCAATACCCTTGGGCGTGCAAGGCTCACAGCACTTCAATTGTTCTCATACCTGGAGCGCAATCCAATCATGGAGATCAAAGGTACGGCCAAGGCCTTGCAGCTTTCGTTCAATACCGTCGCTAGCGCGGTCAAGCGCCTGGTCGACATCGGTATCCTAGTCCAGTCGGGAGGAAACCAGCGGGGAAGGACCTTCGGGTACAAGGACTATCTTGATATCCTTCGGGAAGGAACATGATGGTTTTCCAAAGATCTGTCGACTAAGAATGTTTTCTTGATGGGCAGCGAGGAATATCTGAGGGGAAGCATAACGGTACGTATGGAATTTTGCGTGGATGCTCAGGTGAATGGTCCATATGAAACGGCATGCAGGTAACTTGGTTTGACACCTGATGAGCCATACACCCTGTTTGCCAAGAAAACAGCCGAGGAGAAAACCCCCGTAGGTTGGAGTGCCTTATTCAAGGAAAGGGCAACCACCTCTACGGTCGTTGCCCTTCCTATTTAGTACTAGAGCCATTGTATGGCTATGGAATAGCCACTAGTGCCCTAGTTTTCTTTTTTGCTTACTTTTCAGATGACCCTGGGATCAACATCAAGCGAATAGTCTATGTTTGGGAAACCAAAGCCATGGATCTGGTCGTACTCCTGCTTTACACCCTCAAGATCACCCTTCTGCAAGGGTTGTCCCTCCTGTTGCAGTGTCCAACGTTTCTCCACTTCAGCTTGGATCTCTTGTCTCATCTCCCAGTCATCGAGGCGGATCCTTCCCTTGTCATCAGTTGGGACCGTCTCGTTTGCATAGAGTCGGTCAGTGAAGAGACGGTATATCTGCTCAGTGCATCCTTCATGCAAGCCTTTCTCCTTCATCACCTGGTAGAGCAGGGCCATGTAGAGAGGGACAACTGGGATAACCGCACTAGCACGGGTGACCAGAGCCTTGTTTACTGAGACAAACGCTTTTCCGTTAAGCTTTTCGAGGCTTTTCGTGATGTTGTTTGCACTCTCTTCCAAATGCTCCTTGGCGAAGCCGATAGTGCCCTCACGGTAGACCGGGTAGGTAATCTTAGGCCCGATGTAGGAGTAGGCAACAGTCATGGCATTGGGGGCGAGTAGGTTTTCTTTGATCAGATAGTCTATCCAAAGGCTCCAGTCTTCTCCTCCCATCACTTTTACCGTCTCTTCTGCCTGGCCGTTCTCTGCAGGCTCTATGGTGGCCTGCTTAACGACAGGACTATCCATATCTACAGAAAGGGCTGTGAAGGCTTCTCCTATAGGCTTGAGGACAGAGCGGTAGGTCACCCCGGTTGCCGGATCAGTACGAAGAGGGGAAGCAAGGCTATAGATGACAAGGTCCACCTGTTTGAGTGTTTCTCTGATTTTTTGGGCTGTTCGCTTTTTTGTCTCGTTCGAGAAGGCATCACCAAAGACCGATTCAGCCTTCAGTCCTGCTTCCTTTGCTATTGCTTCAAAAGCTGTGGTGTTGTACCAACCTGGCGTTGCCGTCTTGGTCTCACTTGGAGCCCGTTCAAAGGAGACGTTTATGGTATCGGCTCCTCCTGCGAAAGCCGAGACAACGCGAGAAGAGAGTCCATATCCTGTTGAACCGCCAAGGATCAGCACCCGCTTGGGAAAATTGCTTGGGGTAACAGGTCTGTACAGAGGGTTGTCTGCTTGATCTGCATGAGCCTTGACCCAATCAATCTGGTTCTGCACATACTGGCGACACCCTAGGGGGTGTGCGGTCAAAGTGACATTTCGCATAATCTTTTTAGTAATAATCACAGAGAGACTCCCTTATTTCGTTCCATTGATATTAACATCTCCGCTACCTACAATACACATCCAGGATGCTTCTGCGGCCTTTTTCCCGTTTACGGTGATGGTGCCGCTTTGGCGCAGCATAATCTGAGAGACTCGTGTATTGTGCACTTCAATGATGGCCGTATCGCCAGGGCGGACCTGACTACGGAACTTTACCTTGTCCACGGTACCCAGAACAAAGAATGCTCCATGGGGGAGGATGCCAACCTGACAAAGTCCTGCTCCTCCACACTGTGCCATGGTCTCGATCAGGATCACTCCAGGCACTACTGGGTAGTGGGGGAAGTGGCCCTTGAAAAACCAGTCATCTTCCTTGAATACCCGTCTTCCTACGGTGTGTTTCTCATCTGCTTCCAATAGCTCGTCGACGAATAGAAATGGGTCGCGATGTGGAAGCAGTTCCTGCAGCGTTTCAAATGTTTCACTCATGGGTGTTGCTCCTTATTCTTTGGTATAGGGTTTGAATACCAAGACGCCATTGTGTCCGCCAAATCCTAAAGAGTTGCTGACAGCATAGCGAATTGTACCATCCATACCTTTGTTCGGTACATAGTCTAGATCGAGGCCTTCATCGGGTGTTGTGTAGTTCAGGGTGCAAGGAAAGTACTGGTCGCGTAAGGCGAGCAGACAGATTATTGCCTCAACAGCACCGGCAGCAGCTATCAGATGGGAGGTCATCGACTTGGTGGAGGAGACCTTGAGCTTGTAGGCATGTTCCCCGAAAACCTGCTTGATGGCCTTGGTCTCCATCGAGTCGTTGGCAGCGGTGGAGGTGCCGTGGGCATTGATATAGTCTACTTCCTCAAGCTTGGCTCCTGCCATGGCGATGGCTTCTCGCATCGCCCTCGCTGCTCCATCACCTTCAGGGTTGGGAGCGGTCAGGTGATAGGCATCACAGCTCATGCTGTATCCCCCGATTTCACCGAGGATGGTCGCCCCACGTTCGAGTGCATGTTCCAAGGACTCAAGCACCAGCATACCAGCGCCTTCGCCCATAATGAAGCCATCACGATTCTTGTCGAAAGGACGGCAGGCTAGGATCGGGGTGTCGTTATAGGCAGTTGAGAGGGCCTGGATGCGACAAAACCCTGCTACAGAGAGTGGGGTGATGGCAGCTTCAGTTCCTCCGGCGAGGGCTACGTCAGTAAGTCCGAAACGGATCGAGTTGAATGCGTCCCCGATGGCATCAGTGCCGGAAGCGCAAGCGGTCACCGTTGTGCGGCAGGGACCCTGGAACCCGAAATGGATGGCTACGTTGCCTGCGGCTTCATTGGCGATGAGTTTGGGAATGGTCAGTGGGGCTACCGCATGGGGGCCGCGTTCATAGAGCTTGCGCAGGTTTTCCTCCACCACTTCAAAACCGCCGATACCATTGCCCATATAGACACCACTTCTGAAAGGGTCATACAGACCCTTCTTCAGTCCAGCCTGGTCCATGGCCTGTACAGCAGCGTAGACAGCGAACTTGGTGAAGTCAGCCATGCTGCGGGTCTCTTTGCGGTCCAAGAGGTCCGAAGGATCGAAATCACGAACCTCACCTGCAATCTTTGCGGGGTAGTCGGTGGTGTCGAATTTGGTAATGGGCCCGACACCGCTCTTACCCTCTTTAATGTTCTGCCAAAACTCCTCGACTCGTTTGCCCAAAGGGTTAATTGTACCCATTCCTGTTACAACAACACGTCTAGTATTCATATGTATATCTCCCATACTTACATTGCCATCCCGCCATCAACAGCCAATACTTGGCCTGTGATGTAGGAAGCCTTCTCTGATGCGAGGAAGGCCACTGCGTGGGCTACCTCTTGTGCCTCCCCAATCCTAGAGAGGGGAATCTGTGTATTCAGACTCTCTTTCAAGGCCTCAGGAAGTACGTCGGTCATGGCTGTCTGGATAAAGCCGGGGGCCACCACATTCACCCGCACGTTGCGACTGGAAAGCTCGCGTGCCAGACTTTTGGAAAAGCCGATGAGACCGGCCTTGGAAGCGGCATAATTTGACTGTCCGCCATTACCCATGATACCAACCACACTGGAGATGTTGATGATACTTCCCCGTCTTTGGCCTGCCATAAGACGAGCTATCCTCCTGGAGGTGAGGAAGGCCCCAGTCAGGTTCACTGCAAGCACTTCATCCCAGGCCTCATCCTTCATACGCATGATCAGGCCATCACGGGTGATCCCTGCATTGTTTACCAGGATGTCTAAACTCTTCGCTTCCTGTATTACACGCTCCACTGCCTCTTGGACAGAAGAGCGGTCAGCCATGTCGCAGGCAACCCAGGTGAGAGTATTGCCCAAAGAGGCGGCTTTCTCCTTGAGTGAGGCTGCCTCACCTTCACTTCTGGAGAGATACCAGACATTGCATCCCTCACTGAGTAGCTCCTCTACTATTGCCTTGCCAATGCCTCGTGAACCACCGGTTACCAAAGCGTTTCTTTTTTCTGCCATATTAGGTTTCCTCTCTCATTGTTTGTATCTCACTTTCTTTGCCCAAAGGGGAACAAAAATCGGGTAGTCCGCTATTTTTCCAAAGCCCGGAAAGGACCGTACCCGGTCCTGTCTCTGCCAATACTAAGTGTTCGTTTGTGTGTGTGCTTGCAGTCTCTTCTTTGATGCTGCTGATCTTTTGCATGACAGTAGTCCACCGCACAGGGTTTGCCAGCTGCATGCCCAAAAGCTCTTTAGCCCTCTCGGCAGTACACACCTCTTCAGCTGTTACCGAGGAGATGATTCTTTGCTTTGGAGTGCTGAATTGTAAGGTTTCCAAGTAAGCAGAAAACTCCTGTGTTGCATCTTGCATGAAGGGGGTGTGGAATGCTCCAGAGACTTTCAGGGGAAGGACTCGTCTTGCTCCCCCTGCAATAAGGTGGGGCTTTGCTTCTTGGATAGCTGTGTCCAAACCTGCAATGACCACCTGGTTTGGCCCATTGTCATTGGAAGGGTAGACACCTTGGATGGATTTCTCAGTAAGTATTTTCTCTACACTGCTAAAGTCCATACCGATGACAGCTGCCATGCCAAGCTTGCCGTGTTTCTCTTCTACTTTCGTTCCTGCTTCAGCCATGAGGGAGGCCCTCTTCTGGACTAGGGGGAACAGTATCTCATCAGAGAGGATTCCCCCTCCAGCGTAGGCCGATAGTTCACCAAGACTGAGGCCGCTGTGGCAGACTAGAGTAAAGCCAAGTTCAGAAAGTCTCACCTGGGCCGCTCTATTGGCCAGGGTGACGAGAAGTTGGGTCACCTCAGTTCTCTTGAGATCCTCTTCACCCCCTGTATCCAATAGGGTATACAGGTCTATGTGGGTTGCATCTGAGGCAAGCTCAAAAAGGTCCTTGACCTTTCTTGATGATGCAAAGAGGTCCAAAGCCATCTTGGGGTACTGTGATCCTTGTCCTGGATAGAGTGCTATGATGTTTACCATTGAATGAGTGTTCCTCCGTAGGTAAGGCCGGCTCCGAATCCTACAAAGAGGATCTTCTGTCCGCTCTTGAGCAATCCTCCCTCTTCCATTTCAGCAAGTGCAATGGGGATGGAGGCCGCCGAGGTATTTGCATACCTTTCGATGTTCAAATAAAACATGGTTGGATCGAAGCCGTAGCGTTTGCTACAGGCTGCGATGATTCTGTGGTTTGCCTGGTGGGGCACTATCCAGGTGATATCCTCGATAGTGAGGTCGTTTCGTGTGAGCAGCTCAAGGACGGTGTCCCCGATTGCACGGACTGCGAAGGCGTATACCGCCCTGCCTTCCATCGTGATGGTCTTCGTATCTTTGGTTATGGCAAGGGCCAAGGAGCCTGCCCCCTCCGCATGGAGTGTAGAGTCTATGATGCCCTTCGGTTCCTCTGTCCTTTCAAGTAGGACACACCCAGCACCATCACCAAACAGCACGCAGGTATTGCGGTCCTTCCAGTTGACCACCTCAGATAGCTTTTCAGAGCCGAAGACCAAGGCCTTGGTCATGGATCCGCTCATGATCATGCCTCTGGCAATTTCCAGGGCGTAGATGAAACCGGTACATCCTGCTCCGATATCAAAGGCGGCAGCTCCCTTGATGCCAAGCTTTTCAGCCACTATGCATGCTGTGGAGGGAAATCCATAGTGGTCAGCTGTGGCGGTTGCCACAATGATGCCATCGATCTCCTCCCTTTTCCTGTTGCTTTTGGCAAAGAGATCAAGAGCCGCATTGACTGCAAGGTCAGAGCACTGTTCTTCTGGCTTTGCGATACGGCGTTCGCGTATGCCGGTATGGGAGTGTATCCACTCGTCACTGGTATCGACAGATTGGGCAAGATCGTTATTGGAAACAATTTTTGTGGGTACGTAGCACCCGATAGCTGAGATATATATAGGTTGTGGAGACTTCACTGTCCTCTCCTGGGTTCGAATAGATTACCCATGGCTGGGCACGATACTGTATGTATATTACAATATTATGCATTATGTCAATATTGACACTAAAAGTCGTAACTGTTATTATTTCACCAAAATCGGTAGCTCCCTAGGGAGTGGCCCCATCCCCTTTACGAGGAAGGATTATATCAATGGATAGTATTGAACAAATGGACCTGGCTTCGGTCATAGCACTTTTTGAAGGGAGTACCCTCTGTGAGATGGAACTTACCTGTTCGCGGTACTCACTCAAATTCAAGAGACAGGCAGATGGTTCCACTGGAGTATCAGCACCTGTTACCCCTCAGAAGCCCATAAAGAATGAAAAGACAGTTGTTGAGGCTAAAGCTCTGGATAGGGATATAGAGACCATCACATCCCCCATCGTAGGGACTTTCTACCTCACCCCCGCCCCTGATGCCCCGGCCTACGTGCAGGTGGGTGATATGGTGGAGGAGGGTGGAATCATCTGTACCATCGAGGCGATGAAGATGATGAACCAGCTGCAGACTGACTTCCCTTGTGAGATTGTCTCTGTGCTTGCAAAGCCGGAAGAGATGGTAGAGTTTGGCCAGCCGCTGTTTACCGTGAGAAGGCGATGATCCGGTCTATCCTCATTGCCAACCGCGGCGAGATAGCGGTCAGGATCATACGGGCTTGTAGGGATCTGAAGATCAGAAGTGTATTGGTCTACTCTACAGCAGACAAGGAAAGCCTTGGGGTCGCCCTTGCCGACCAGGCCATCTGCATAGGTCCCCCAGCAACAGCCCAAAGCTACTTGCACAAGGAGAACATCATAGCAGCAGCATGCCTAGCACGCTGTGATGCAATCCATCCCGGGGTGGGATTTCTCTCAGAGAATGCTGACTTCGCCCGTGATGTCGAGCACGCCGGTCTTATCTTCATAGGGCCGAAGAGCGAGACCATTGCACTGTTGGGCAACAAGGTGGCAGCCCGTGCCACAGCCTTGGAGTGCAACCTTCCCATCACCCCCGGCAGCAGTGATGAGATCAAGGACCTTGATGATGCCCTCGCTACAGCCCAGCGCATCGGATACCCCATCATCCTCAAGGCCGCCTGTGGTGGCGGAGGACGGGGCATGCGCATTGTCTATGAGAAGAAAGAACTTGCCAACGCCCTGCAGATAGCCAAGAAAGAGGCCCTGGCCTTCTTTGGTGATGCTTCGGTGCATATGGAGCGCTACCTGGAGAACCCCAGGCATTTGGAGATCCAATTGCTCGCTGATGGTCAGGGCACAGTCCTTCACCTTGGCGAGCGTGACTGTTCGGTACAGAAGAACCACCAGAAACTGCTGGAAGAGAGCCCCTCTCCCATCCTCTCTGAAGAGATGCGTTCTCGCATGTGTTCAGACTCGGTCAAGCTGTTTGAAAAGCTTGGCTACCGGGGTGCTGGGACGGTGGAGTATCTCGTGGAAGGCGATACCTACTACTTCATGGAGGTCAATGCCCGCCTGCAGGTAGAGCACCCTGTCAGTGAGTTGGTAAGCAGCCTTGATCTGGTGAAAGCCCAGATAGAGATCGCCTCTGGTAAGAAGCTGACGATACGCCAAGAGGATGTGCAGCTCAAAGGCTACGCCCTTGAGTGCAGGATAAATGGAAAAGGAGCCGGCACCCTCACAGCCCTGAACTTCCCCTTGGGCCCTCATGTGCGCATTGACTCCCATCTGGTTGCCAATTCAGTTCTCAGTCCCTACTATGATCCGCTTATAGCCAAGATTATCGTCCACGCTCCTGATAGGGGCCAAGGTCTGGCCATAATGCTCAGAGCCCTCTCGGAGGTGCGCATCGAGGGCATCGAGACAAACCTTGAGGAGCAGAAACTGCTCATCAGCTCGGTTGAGTTTGGATCCGGACGTTTCGGTACAGACCTGTACGTGAAGCTCTGGGAAAAACAGGAGAATAAGACTCATGGAAAATAAGACAAAAAGCCTTTGTCCCCAGTGTCAGAAAGAGGTTGTCCTAGACAACTATAAGATATGTCCCTACTGCAACTTCTACTTCCCTCTTACTCCCAAGGAGCGCCTCGCGCTCTTTGCTGACGAAGGCTCCTTTGTCGAGATGTCCGAGGGTATGCAGTCGGTGAATCCCATCGCCCTTGCAGGCTATGAGGACAAGCTGAAGGAAAACCAAAAGAAATCATCTCTCAGTGATGCAGTGAGTATTGGAAAATGTCGTATCGAAGGCCAAAAGGCTGTGGTCGGCATCATGAGTTTCTCCTTTATGGGAGGAAGCATGGGTTCGGTGGTAGGGGAGAAGATTACCCAAGCCATCATTGAAGGCTGCCTTGAGAGGGAGCCTGTCATCCTCTTTACCGCCAGTGGTGGAGCCAGGATGCAGGAGGGTATCTTTTCCCTGATGCAGATGGCGAAGACCGCTAGTGCAGCCGCCTTGTTGGAAGAGACCAGAACCCCCCTGTTCATTGTGCTTACCAATCCTACTACCGGTGGGGTAACCGCTTCCTTTGCCATGCTCGGGGATGTCATCATGGCAGAACCTGGGGCTGTCATTGGCTTTGCAGGTCCTAGGGTCATAGAGGGAACTATTAGGGAGAAGCTTCCCCAAGGGTTCCAGCGTTCGGAGTTCCAGCTCCAACGGGGGTTTGTGGATATGATCGTACCGAGGGACAAGCTCAGAAGCACGCTCTCCTACCTTATCAAGACCCATACAAGGAGTATTCCCAATGAAGGATAAAAAAGATGATACCCAGCTCAAGAATACCCTTGAGAGGATAGAGACCATAGCTTCAAGCAATGAAGAGACCAAGTCTTCCTGGGACTGCGTATTGCTCTCCCGTCAGCAGGGTCGTACAGGGACCAAACAGTATATCAAGATGATATGTGATGACTTTATGGAGTTGCATGGGGACCGCCTCTATGGTGATGATCCTGCCATGGTTGGTGGCATCGGGACCATCGGGGGGAGGGCAATCACCTTCATCGGCAATCATAAGGGGGCCAACTTCAAGGAGAATGTGCTGTGCAACTATGGAATGAGCAATCCTGAGGGATACCGCAAGGCCTTGCGCCTTGCAAAGCAGGCTGAGAAGTTCAGACGTCCTGTAGTCTGTTTCATCGACACCCCTGGTGCCTATCCTGGCCTTGGCTCGGAAGAGCGGGGTATCGGAGAGGCCATTGCCCAGAACCTGAAGGTATTCTCCACCCTCAAGACACCAGTGCTCTCTTTCATCATTGGTGAAGGCGGTAGTGGAGGAGCTCTGGGCATAGGGGTAGGGGACAAGCTATATATGTTGGAGAATGCTGTATACTCAGTCATTACGCCTGAAGGGTTCGCCTCCATTCTGCTGCGTGACCCTTCCAAGGCGAAGGAGGCTGCTGAGGCGATGAAGATGACAGCAAGAAACCTCAAGGACTTTGGGGTTATCCATGATATCATCGCAGAGAAATCCCCTGAGGAGACTGCCCAACTTATCAAGGAGACCATTATCAGGGACCTTGATGTGCTGTGCTCCAAGCCTGTGGAGAATCTGGTCCGCTATAGGATACGGAAGATCCGCGGTATTGGTGAGGTATCCGGAGGTAATGAGTGGTGGGATCCTCTGCTTGAGGTGTTCAAGCAGACCGAAAGCCTGCGCTGATAAGAGAAAAGCCCTGTTGCCTGATAGCAACGGGGCTTTTCCTTTTTGAAAACAATGAGTGTTAGTTGTTTTGAAATACCTGGTGATAGGAGACCTGAAGGTTACTATTGACGGACAGTATTTTCACTGTTATTATAGTTTTCACGGATGTAGTGAAAATACATAAAGGAGTGAAAATATGGATGAACTTGATTTGGAGTTACAAGCACATGAGAGAATCTCAACCCTTTTTGGTCACATACAAGAGACTAGACTTCAGCATATCAAAACCATGCATATTTCTGAATCTGATTTTACCTATCATCTGTTGAGGACAGGTCTCCCCACACTACGTTTGAACTTTCAAATACAAAATAGAGTAACCAAACAGCGCTTGCTCAATGCCGATTCAGTTGATGAACCCGAAGTAGGTTATGGGGCAGAGCAGAGCCTTACTATTCTGATTGCTCCCTTTATCTCTGAGGAGATGGATGCGTATTGTAGGGAAAGGGGGATACAGTACCTCGATCTGAGTGGTAATTTATTCATTTCTGCTCAAGGGTTGTACATAAGTGAAAGAGGACGACCAAATGCTTTTCCTTCTCCACAGAAGGTGGCCACTTCAGTCTTTGAGCGTTCTTCAGTTGTCTCAAGCCGAATTCTCCGTATCTTGATGGCAAACTGGAACCGTCCTTGGAAAATGCAGCCCCTCTCTGATGCATGCACTTGCAGCCTCGGGCAGGTTGCTAAAGTAAAGCAATATCTGAAGGATAATGTCTGGCTTGAGGAACAAGAAGATGGCTTTTCAATAAAAAATCCAAAGGACCTTATGCATAGTTGGGCTTCTGCCTATGCTAAAAAACAAAATTCAGTACAGAATTATTATTCGCTACTTCCCCTACCTGAGCTTGAGAATGATTTATCTGGCCCGTCCTCAAGGTTTAGTAGCTGTGTCCTTACCTCTTTCTCAGGAGCAGTCAGGCTTCAGCCTCGGGTAAACTACCGAAAAGTCCAAGTGTATGCCGCTGCTTCTGATATCTCTAGTATTGTTGGGAAACTCGAGCTCAAGAGAGTTGATTCTGGATCTAATGTTGAAATAATCATTCCCTATGACGATGTCATCTATATGGGACAACAGGTTGTAGAGGGAGTGCGAATTGCCTCGCCTGTGCAATTGTACCTCGACCTCTCCTCACAAAAGAATCGAGGAGAGGAACTCGCTGAGCATATACTGGAGAAGGAGATACTGCATGGCGATCAAGCCTGACTATTCACAAATACAAACAGAAGCAGCGAGAAGAATTCTCATTGAGGTAATGAACATCCTCGAAGAATACAAGGAAGATATGCGTGTAGTGGGAGGATGGGTACCTGATCTGTTTTACCCGGAAAGATATCATGTGAGAAGTATCGATGTTGATATTTTGCTTAATCATCCTACGATAAACCCAAAAGTAGAACTATATCTTAGCTAAGAACCGCTAAATCTTCAATTCAAGCATTTCTGAGCACT